>JAGGYK010000086.1 GCA_021162585.1 Deltaproteobacteria bacterium | reverse complement strand
ACCAATGACCCTTTCCCCAACAGTCGGGATTATTTCTCCCCCCACAATTAAGGCCTCTATCTCTATACCATCGAGGGCTCCACAATCTTCTTCTGTTATAACTACATCGTGGGCTACATCTACTAAGCGTCTGGTAAGATACCCAGAATTTGCAGTCTTCAATGCAGTATCTGCTAGGCCCTTCCTGGCCCCATGTGTGGAGATAAAATACTCCAATACACCTAAACCCTCTCTGAAATTGGATTCAATAGGTGTTTCAATAATCTCACCCGAGGGTTTAGCCATCAAACCACGTATACCTGCTAATTGTCTTATCTGTTGCGCAGAACCCCTTGCCCCAGAATCTGCCATCATAAATACAGGATTAAAGGATAGACTCTCCTGCCTTTTTCCATCTGGCTTATCAATAATATCCTTTTTGATGGCCTCCATCATGTCGCTAGCAATATGATCTGTCACCCTTGTCCAGATATCCACAATCTTGTTGTAACGCTCCCCGTCAGTAATAAGACCTTCATTGTATTGTGTAATAATCTGGGCAACATCCTCTTTAGCCCCTTCTATAAGCTTTTGTTTGGTCTTAGGAATTACCATATCTTCTATACCAATAGATATGCCGGAAGAGGTAGCATACTTATACCCTAAATCCTTAATCCTATCTGCTAAAAGTACAGTCTTTTTATCTCCTGCCATCTTGAAGCTTATATCCACCAAGTCAGCTAAAGCCTTTTTTGTCATAGGCTTGTTTATCGTCTCAAATGGTATCTCATCTGGTACAATCTCACTAAATATCACGCGTCCAACTGTTGTATCCACCAATTTACCATCTATCCTTACCTTTCCCCGAGCATGGTGTGACACCACACCTGCATCCAACGCAGAGCGCACCTCATCAGGGCCAGAAAAGATCATACCTTCCCCCTTTGCATGCGGTCTTTCTCTGGTTAGATAGTAAACACCCAAGACTATATCTTGGGTAGGAACAATCACAGGTTTCCCGTGGGCTGGAGAAAGAATATTGTTAGTAGACATCATAAGCACTCTAGCCTCTACCTGTGCTTCTACACTCAAAGGTACATGAACAGCCATCTGGTCACCATCAAAATCTGCATTAAATGCAGGGCACACAAGGGGGTGCAATTGGAGGGCCTTACTCTCAGTCAAGACAGGCTCAAATGCCTGAATCCCAAGCCTATGCAAGGTAGGTGCACGATTTAAGAGTACAGGATATTCTGTGACTATCTCCGCAAGACACTCCCAAACCTCAGGCACCTCTTTTTCTACCATTCGTCTTGCGCTTTTTATCGTACTCACATGTCCCTTTTCCTCAAGTTTGTGGTAGATGAAAGGCTTAAACAACTCAATTGCCATCTTTTTAGGCAATCCACATTGATGAAGACGCAAGTCTGGGCCAGCTGTAATAACAGACCTTCCTGAATAATCCACTCTCTTTCCTAAAAGATTTTGTCTAAAGCGGCCTTGTTTACCTTTAAGCATATCAGACAACGACTTTAGAGGCCTGCGGTTTGCACCAGTGATGACCCTACCGCGCCTACCGTTATCAAAAAGCACATCTACAGCCTCCTGAAGCATCCTCTTTTCGTTTCTTAAAATGATATCAGGGGCATTGAGTTCTATCAAACGCTTTAGCCTATTATTCCTGTTTATAACCCTCCTGTATAAATCATTAAGATCGGATGTAGCAAACCTGCCCCCATCCAATGGAACCAATGGCCTCAAATCAGGAGGAAGAACAGGGATAACCTTTAATATCATCCATGATGGATCTTGCCACCGCTTTAAATAGTCGATCTCATCGTGTGAGAGATGTTTAGATCCCACTAACCGCTCTATTATACCATTTATATTCGGAACAATCCGCTTCTTATCAGCAAAGCTGCCCGCTTCATTCCACTGCTTTACAATTCTTCGACATTCAGTTAAGATTTCACCTAAGACCCGCCTGAACTGCTCGTCTTTCTCTAGATGAAATCTATTCTCCACAAAGGCTATAAGCTCATTGGGATCTATTCCTTTAAAGGCATTTACCATCCGCAGACGCTTTGAAAATTTCTTTTTCTTTGCCTCACTCTTTGTCTCTCTAATCTCCTCTTTTAGTTTTTCAGAAAGACTGATTATATCTAGCTCTTCTATGAGGTCATTTATAGCATCAGCTCCCATCTTGGCCACAAAGCTACCTATCCCATATTTATCTACAGCCGTCCTGTACTTCTCTTCTGTTAGAAGTTCCCCTTTACGCAATGGAGTATCCTTAGGATCTATAACTATATAACTTTCAAAATAAAGAACCCTCTCCACATCTTTAAGAGTAAGGTCTAAGATCCCTCCAATCCTACTAGGTAGACTCTTTAAAAACCATATATGGGCTACAGGTGCTGCCAGTTCTATATGGCCCAATCTCTCACGACGCACCTTTGAGTCAATCACCTCTACTCCACACTTTTCACACACTACGCCACGGTGTTTCATTCGTTTATACTTACCACACAGACATTCATAACTCTTTACAGGCCCGAATATCTTTGCACAAAATAGACCATCACGTTCAGGTTTAAATGTCCTGTAATTTATAGTCTCAGGCTTCTTCACCTCGCCATAGGACCATACTCGTATCTTCTCCGGAGATGCCAAGCCGATCCTTACGGCCATATAACTGGAAGGATCCTTGGGCTTCTCAAAATAGCTATATAGGTCTTCCAATCTTGCCTCCTTATATTGTTTTGTTATTTATTCCTGTTGTTATTTATTCCTGGCCCTCGACAAGGCTTACATCAAGGCCAAGGCTCTTAAGTTCTCTCAAAAGGACATTGAAAGATTCCGGCAGTCCTGGTTCCAATTCGTGCTGACCCCTTACAATAGACTCATACATCCTGGTTCTGCCTGCCACATCATCTGACTTAACAGTTAAAAACTCTTGAAGGGAGTATGCAGCACCATAGGCCTCTACTGCCCAGACCTCCATTTCCCCCAGACGCTGACCTCCAAACTGTGCCTTACCACCTAGAGGCTGCTGGGTGACAAGAGAATACGGGCCAATAGACCTTGCATGGATCTTGTCATCTACAAGATGGTGAAGCTTTAGCATATACATCACCCCTACTGTCACCTTCCCATCAAAAGGTTCGCCTGTTTTGCCATCGTATAGGGTAACTCTACCACCATCGGTAATCCCTCCCATATCCATTAAAGACTTAACATCGGTCTCTGATGCAGAGTCAAAAACCGGTACAGCCACAGGTATACCATCTACTCTAACCTTTAGGAGGAGCTGTACCAATTCATCCCTAGACAAACTATCCAATATTTTATTCACCTTTCTTGATGAATACACCTGTTTAAGAAAGGATCTCATCTTGTCTGCGGAATAGTTCTCTTTTATCTGCTTATCTATAGCCTTACCTATACCGTAAGCAGCCCAACCAAGATGGGCCTCTAAGATTTGGCCAACATTCATTCGGGAAGGAACACCAAGTGGATTAAGAACAATATCTACAGGGGTACCGTCTTCAAAGAACGGCATATCCTCTTCCGGAAGAATTCTAGAGATAACCCCTTTATTGCCATGCCTGCCTGCCATCTTATCTCCCACAGATAGCTTCCTCTTTATTGCGACATAAACCCTTACCATCTTATTAACGCCAGGAGGGAGTTCATCACCTTCGCTTAGCTTCTTGATCTTGGAATCATACAGGTTCCGTATAAGTTTATGCTGATGATCAAGGCGCTTTATTATATCTTCCACCTCTTGCTCTGTCTCAGGGGTATCCTTCAGGCGTATATCCTTCAGATCCTCTATATGTAGAGCATCTAATATCTTCTTAGTAATAAGCTGGCCAGATCTTGCAATAATTTTATCTCCAAGATGGCTCATTACAGGTGCTGCTAAATGTCTTCCTATAAGCAGGTCATGAAGCCTATTTCTAGCAACTATAGAGACAATATTTATTTCATCTTCTTGGTCACTTCTCAACTTCTCAATTTCTATAGCCTCTAACTGGATGGACCTCTCATCTTTGCTCTGACCACGTCTGGTAAAGACCTTAGTATCAATCACAGTCCCCTCTACCCCTGAAGGGACCCTAAGGGAGGAATCTTTAACCTCACTTGCCTTTTCTCCAAATATTGCCTTTAAAAGTTTCTCCTCTGGAGAAAGTTGGGTTTCTCCTTTTGGAGTAACCTTACCGACCAGGATATCGCCTGCCTTAACCTCTGCACCTATCCTGATAATACCTGACTCGTCCAAATTTTTTAAGGTCTCTTCCCCTGCATTAGGTATATCTTGTGTGATCTCCTCACTCCCGAGTTTCACATCGCGGGCCATAATTTCAAATTCTTCTATGTGTACGGATGTATAAAAATCCTCTTTGACCACCCTCTCGCTTATAAGGATAGCATCTTCATAATTGTATCCACCCCATGGCATGAATGCCACTATCAGATTCCTACCCAGGGCAAGTTCCCCATTCTTTGTGGCAGGACCATCAGCTATGATTTGACCTTTAACCACCCTTTGCCCCTTCTTTACTATGGGCTTTTGGTTGAACGAGGTGTTCTGGTTAGCACGCTTAAATTTAGTAAGTTTATATATATCAACGCCTGTATCCTCATCCTTATCTTCTACCTTATCTGCTATTACCACTATCCTTTGGCTATCCACATCCCAAACCATACCATCACGAGAAGCAACCACACAAACACCAGAATCCCTGGCAATCACTTGTTCTATCCCCGTGCCTACAATCGGTGGTTTTGCAAATAATAAGGGTACAGCCTGCCGCTGCATATTAGATCCCATAAGTGCCCTGTTTGCGTCATCATGCTCTAAAAATGGAATAAGGTTTGCAGAAACACTGAATAACTGATCAGTTGCTACGTCCATCAGGGTAACATCTTCCCTTGGCATTAGACCATATTCACCGTTCTTGATGCGTACCCGTACCATATCAGCTATTATCCTACCATCTTTGTCAACCGGCTCAGTAGCCTGAACTATAACCTCATCCTCTTCATCCATAGCACTCAAATATTTTATTTTGTCTGTTACCCTTCCATTCTCCACCACATAATAAGGAGTCTCTATAAAACCAAATTCATTTACCCTTGCATAGGTGCTCAAAGACACAATAAGCCCAATATTGGGGCCTTCAGGGGTCTCTATAGGGCATATTCGCCCATAGTGAGAAGGATGAACATCTCTCACCTCAAAGACTGCCCTCTCCCTGGTCAATCCACCTGGCCCCAGGGCGGAAAGCCTACGCTTATGTGTTATTGCAGACAGAGGATTGGTCTGATCCATAAACTGACTCAACTGTCCAGAGCCAAAAAACTCTCTCACAACAGCTGTTATTGGCTTGGGGTTTATTAAATTATGAGGCATCATAGTCTCTATATCAGCAATGCTCATCCTTTCTTTGATTGCCCTTTCCATTCTTACCAGACCTACTCTGTACTGATTTTCTATTAATTCCCCTACAGACCTAACTCTTCTATTAGACATGTGATCTATATCATCTATCTGTCTACCTGGAAGATCATCCTTGAGATCCAAAAGATATTTTATCGCAAGAAGGATATCTTCTTTTCTCAAAACCCTCAGGTCAAGGGGGGCCTCTTTATCGCTGATCCCTAATTTCCGGTTTAGCTTTAATCTTCCTACTCTTGATAAATCATAATATGTTGGATTAAAAAAGAGATTCTTAAAATGCGTGCTTGCAATCTCAAAGGTTGGAGGATTTGATGGCCTGAGTCTTCGATATATTTCTATTACAGCTTCTTGCCACGTTTCCACCTTGTCTAAAGAGAGGGTCATACTCAGCGATGAGCTATAATGAACTTCATCTATAAAGAGTGTCTTGATTTCTGATATGCCAGCCTCTCTAATCCGCAAGAGAATGTCCTTAGTGAGTTCCTCATTTGCTTCTACAATGATCTCGCCTGTAGATATATCAACTATATCTTCAGCCAATCTCTTTCCTATTAGATCTGCCTCCTCTATTTCTATAGGCTCTACTTCTTTACCGGCCAATTTCTTTATGGCAGCAGCAGTTATCTTTCTACCTGCCTTAACTACAATATTATCTGATCCCTTTATCTTTATATCTGTATCTATCTTTAAACCTTTAAATATATTTATATACCTGTAAACCTTATCACCTGCAAATGTATACTTTTCTTTTGGATAATAACCAGACAGAATCTCTTGATTATCATAACCCATTGCCTTCAAAAGTATAGTAGCTGGCATCTTCCGCCTTCTATCTATACGGAGGAAAAGTACCCCTTTGGTATCAAACTCAAGATCAATCCAGGAACCTCTCATAGGGATAATCCTGGCAGAATAAAGGACATTACTACCAGTAGCAGGCTTTAGGTCTGTCTTATCAAAAAATATACCAGGGGAGCGATGCAACTGATTTACTACAACCCTTTCTGTCCCATTTATAATAAATGTACCATCGGGGGTCATTAGAGGAATATCTCCAAAATATACCTCTTGCTCTTTAATATCCCGAATACTGGCAGTACTTGTTTCTTCATCTCTATCCCAAACCACTAAACGGACCTTAAGTGTCATTGGCGCACCATAAGTAACACCTTTTTGAACACATTCTTCAATATCATACTTGGGATCACTTATATTGTACTCAACAAACTCAAGAGATGCATCCTCATTAAAATCCTTAATGGGAAAGACAGACCGAAACACTGCCTGAAGTCCGATATCTTTTCTTTTATCCGGCGGCGTATCCTTTTGCAAAAAATCACTATATGACCTCTTGGGCAACTCTACCAGGTCAGGTATATCAACCAACTTGGTCCTTGTTGCAAAGGTTTTCCGCTCTAGTTTTGGGTCTAAAAGGATATTATTTATCATATACCTATCCTCTTTTATTTTTTAAATACAGAAAAGGGTTGGCTTAAGCCAACCCTAATATATTGTTTAATTATAGCCTTAATT
>JAGGYK010000236.1 GCA_021162585.1 Deltaproteobacteria bacterium | reverse complement strand
TCCAACTCACCTTACACCTGACACGTAAAAGCTATGCACTATTCTCGGTTTCGGTAACGGATAATGCTCAAGATATCTTGTAAATCTATCCCAGCTCATTTTCCGCTTCTGGCTGCGTCGGTTCATCCATTTTCGCAGCATCCTTATGGTAACTTTATAGAACCTTGCAATACCCTTATAATTCTCACTAACTCCATAATACTGAAAATGCCCCCGCAGCTTTGCTATCAGGATTTTCCACCATTCTTTGGTTTTAACCTGATTTCTTACCGCCTTAAGCCACGCATTCATTGCTCTGCATTTTGCAGTGTATTTCTTGCGACTGGTCTTTCGGCCAACTTTGAAGTTGCCTCTTCTTGACTTGTCACAATAGTGAGTAAATCCCAGAAAATCGAATGTATTGGCACGGCGGTTTTGTAGCTTGGCGTTTCCCCGTTCAAATCGTCCGAAACTTATGTTCCGGCTTTTTGTCGGATGTAGTTCCAGCCCATACTTGTTGAACCGGTTTCGCAACCCTCGCTCTATGCGCCTGGCGTCATCTGCATAACGAACTACACAAACAAAGTCATCAGCATATCTAACGATTTCACAAAACCCTTTCACATGGCTTTTGACTGTCGTTTCAAACCATGTATCCAATACATAGTGCAGGAAGATGTTTGCCAGCATCGGGCTAAGTATACTGCCTTGCGGCGTTCCGGCATCCGGTTTGACCAGTAGACCATCATCGACATAGCCGGCCTTCAGGAATCTCTTTATCAAATTTAACAGTACCGTATCTTTTATTCTTATACTCATAAACCCCATGAGTTTCTCGTGCGATACGTTGTCAAAAAATCCCTTTATGTCTGCTTCTACGATGTGGTTTATCGGCTGGAACATTATCAAATCATTCAGTTCTTTTAATGCTTGATGACTGTTCCTTTTCGGACGAAATCCGTATGAACAGTTCAAAAAGTCCTGCTCATAGATATTTTCAAGTATCCACGTGATTCCACGCTCCACTATCTTGTTCTCCAGAGCTGATATTCCAAGCGGGCGTTTTTCTGTCTCGCTTTTCGGTATATATACCCGTCTCGCCGGTATCGGCTTGTATTTCTTGAGCTTCAACCTTGAGACTAACAGCTCCAGATTTTCGTCCAACTTTCTGCCATATTCTTCCCAGCTTACATTGTCAATTCCTACAGCCTTATTCCTGTTCAGGCCTTTGTAGCAATCCCGAAGATATTCGACGTTCAGTAAGTGAGCAAGGCTCGTAAACTGAAAACCAGGGTCTCTTCGGGCATGACCGGATATGAGAGATAGCTTCTGCCATGTTTTCCCAATATCAGTGTATTGCATGACAGACTCCATCTCTCTGCGTTAAACTGCTGACCCCTTCGAGTGTCCCTAAACTCCTGCCTGTGCGTTGCACCTGTCTGCCGTGCAGACACGCACAGGCAGGCGCAGACAGGCGTTGTGGCTGACAAACTGCCCTCACCATGGCTTCGCATGATTCGTTACCTCCTCATACACATGGTTCAGTTCCGTGCCAGTGGTTAGCCGTTACACGTGCTGGATTGTCCAGCTTGCCTATATTAGCTTTGCTTGGCACACTCATTTTGTATCTCCTTTCAGTCCGTTGAAGATCAGTCTTACCGCGTCATTGGTGATACTTCTTATGGTTTTGAAGTCCTGATAGATGTCTATCAGGTAGCCTATCAAGCTGAAGATAAATACGCTATATATTGTCATCGCAGCCAGATTGGCATCAAAGTCTCCCTTTAACTGGCCGCGTTCCCTGGCCTCTTCCAGAATCGAAGCGATAATGCCAATTACCTGCCAGTCGAGGTCCTCAAGCTGCGTTGCTGCTCCGTGGTCAAGCCCGACGTGGGCCTTGCCACGAGGCAGGAGAAACACTGACCAGACCTCGCGCAAGAGATTCTGATCGGCCATGAGTGTCGGAAAGAGTGTATCGAACAGGAGGCTTATCGCATCACTGGCCTTTGTTGGCCGATCGAGTCTCAAAAATGTCTCGATGGCATCTCTGCCAATTTCCGTAAACCGGGCTGCCAGAACGTGTTCTTTGGACGGGAAGTAATTGTACACGGTTCCTGTTCCTACCTCGGCCTGCTCCGCGATCTGGTCAACTGTGGTTTTGGCAAATCCTTGCTTGTTAAACAGTCTCCAGGCAGCTTCTAGAATCTGCTGCCTCGTACGCTCCTTTTTCTTCTCTCGAACCGTCACAATCTGCCCCTGATCAAGAATGCATTCATAAATGAATTAACTCAAAAATGAGTACGTTCATTTATTAACACCTCTGCAAATCCAGGTCAACCCTTTTTTCTATTCCTTCCAATAACCTTAATCTTACTCAAGGTGGGACTATTTATATTCCGTTTCCCATTTTTCCTTGAAATGATTTAACGTACGTCTCGGAAATTCTACAACCTATTGAAGTCACAGGCAGTCTAGCAGCTTTCTGTTTTATTCCACACGTATGGAATGGTGGAATAATGGAATAATGTTCAAAAAATGCATAACTTCTGTATTGGGATCAATTTTCACTATTTCTCCATGAATGTTTTTATATTTTCCGGGAATGAGCACTCCTTCATGACAGACATGGCAATCCCACGCGAAAAAAAGTAGCAACAAAACACAGGAGTTTGGCAGGTCAATAGCCTTACGTACATTTTCAAAAACCATAGGTCTGATCCATCTTTGTATTGGTCTACAAATTGAATCCAATGTACGGTAAGTATGGCGGCAATATGGTATCTAATATGAGAGGTTGGTCGAATCATAAGCTTATTTGGAAGGAAGCTTATCCTCCCACTCCCCTTCTGCTTGTTTTTTCTGAAGGGATTCAATCAACTTAAGCAATCCATTCTCCACTTTGTAGTGGAGTTGGTCTAGATTCTCATACTCCATATCCGCGATTTGACTAGCCAGTTTAAAACTCTCACAGCAACTATGAAATTCCCCACAGGAACCAAGCGCAATATTAAGATAATTCAAATATTCTTTTAGGCTCCGTCGACAATAACCTTCTGAAATGTTCCTTGAGATACTATGCGCGACATCAATACTATTGGCAGCTACTTTTTTGAGCTCGAATGGAAAGTTGCAAAATATTTCACAAGCCAAAACATAAAGGTAAACAGCGTCTTGCCATACCCTAAGCTTTTTAAAACCCCTATTGATATTCTTCCGCTCCATGAGCATTCTATCTCATGAATCACCACATCTTGCAACTAGGGGTTTTTATATCCATTATTCCAACATTCCATTATTCCAACATTCCAATTGCGAGTGCAGCGAGCTAAGTTCTTGACAAAATTATCTTTTGTATTATTATTTTAATAATTGGAATATCTAATTTCTGTACTAAATATTATGACTCGAGATCAAGTTGAAGAGAGAAAGGTTATGGATGAAGGAAATGTCAAAGAGCTAGGGGGCATAATCAAAGCCATCTACGAGAAGTACGAGATGTTGTCAAGGTGGACGCCAGAATTTACTGCCAGGGAATTCCTGGTCATCCTAGCCATGCGGGATGAGAGGAGCTATACGGTAAGCGAGCTTTCTAGGATGACGAACATTCCAATGAGTACCACGAGCTTTCTGGTGGATAACTTAGTTAAAAAAAAGATCATATCTCGAAAGAGGAGAAGCAGAGATCGGCGTGTGGTGTCTATAAGACTCACTGAAAAGGGAAGGAAGGCAGTGGCAGAATATGGCCGCATCTTCGAGAAGATAGCGGAACATATGCTTAGCACATTGAGCGAGGATGAATCACATGAGTTTCTAAAATTCTTGAGGAGGATTATGGATTATATTAACCAGATGGAATGATTGAGGAAGTTTTCTTGATTATTATTAAGTAATTATGGAGGGAGACATGGGAGAAGATATCATTGGTAAGGTAAAGAAGTCCGTGGTTCAGGGAGACTATGAGGGGGTAGGGGGTCTGTGTCAGGAGGCTTTAAATAAGGGGATTTCGTCCAAGGTCATTCTGATGGAGGGACTCTCAGAGGGAATGCGGGAGATGGCGAAAAAATTCCGTAGGAAAGGGATGTATTTAGATGACGTACTCTGGTCAACTGCCGCCTTTTACTTTGGCAACAATGTTTTGGCACAGGCACAAGAGGCTCAGGAGAAGCCGTATAAGGGGAGGGTGGTGATCGGGGTCCCTGACGGGCCTTGGACTATCGGTCCAGACATTGTGACAGCAGTCCTTTCCGCCAATGGCTTTGAGGTTGTTAATGCTGGCTCAGATGTGGGGCCTGAGGCAATTGCGAAAAAGGCAAAAGAGGTTAATGCAGACGTAGTGGCCGTAGGCCTTTATCTTAGTTATCGAATCCCGATGCTTGTGGAGCTGGAAGAGAAACTCTTGGAGTATGGGATCAGGCACAGGCTTCGTACTATCATCTCGGGCCCATCGACCAACCCTAAGGTGGCTGCTGAGGTAGGGGCCGATGCCTACTGCGTTGACGCTACCGATATACTCAAAGCTGTCCAAAGGTTTGTGGAAGAACTTAGAGGAAGGATGACATCGAAAGAAAGGGTTCTTAAGTCACTGTCGTTAGTAGAACCGGACCGGGTGCCCTTTGTCCCCTTTGCTATGACCTTTTGTGCCCGTCAGGCAGGGATCCCCTTCTCTGATTACTGTAATGGAGGGAAGGCCTTGGCAGAGGCAGAGGTGAGTACGGCCCTGAAATTCGGCTGGGACGCTGTTATTGCCTCCAGTGATGTGGGGGTCTATGCAGAGGTTGTGGGGGCAGATGTGGAGATACCCCACGATGATGTCCCAAGACTTACAGGCCCTGCAATCCGTTGGGACCATGCGAAAGAGGACTTTAAAAAGCTCAAAGATCCAAAGGAATATACCACCCGGGGCAGGCTCGCTCGTTTTATGGAGTCTGTGAAATACATGAAGGAGATGGTGGGAGATGACTTGGCAGTGATCGGGTGGACAGAAGGGGCATTCCAGGGGACTATGCTGCTGTTCGGTGCTGAACCCAGGGCCATCTTTCTTTTGCGACAAGACCCGGTGCTCCTAAAAGAGATCCTTGGTTGGTACAATGAGTTCGCCTTTGAGTGCGCTAAGATCATGGTGGAATACGGGGCTGATATTATTGGTAGCGGAGAGTCTGTGGCATACTACTTATCTCCAGAGACCTTTGAGGAATTTGCTCTCCCTTATGAAAAGGTACTGTATAAGAGGATCAACCAGGAGCTAGAGGCCAAGGTCCTAATCCACTGCTGCGGTTATGTGCCACAGTGCCTCAAGTTCGCACCTATGGCCAATGCTTACGGAGCCATCCAGTTTGACTATCAGGTAAGACTTCCTTGGGCCAAGAAGCTCATTGGGGACAAGATTACAATCATGGGAAATCTTGACTGCAATCGGGTGCTTCACCTGGGAACACCTCAAGGAGTGGAAGATGCGTGCAGAAAGGCCATAGAGGCTGCAGGGCCCGGAGGTGGATACTGGCTAAGCGGAGGCTGTGAAATACCCAGGGATATGCCTGACGAGAACATGCACGCCATGCTCAGGGCAACGGAAAAGTATGGCACTTATCCAATTGGGGGCAAGAGATGAACATGGGGAAGTCAGAGATTTCAGGTGCCCTTGGCTTTGGAAAGAAGCTTTTGTATGCCCAGGGGTGTCTGGGACAGAACATAGTCAACCTGGCAGTAGTAACCTGGGTCATCTACTTCTTTGCCCCTCCAGAGGGTACAGGAACAACCCTCATCTCAATGGGGCTTGTGGGATTCATTGTAGGGACAGGTAGGATCATAGATGTCATCACTGACCCCTTAATAGGCTACTTAAGCGATAACTCCAAGTTTAAGTCGGGCCGTAGATGGCCCTTTATCCTGTGGGGCACACCTTTTGTAGCCCTGGCCTTTTTTCTCATATGGATGCCACCGGTTAATGGGGAAAGCCTCCTCAATGTCCTCTGGCTCTTCATCTTCATCAACGGGTATTTTGTCGCCTTCACGATCGTCACTGTGCCTTACAGGTCGGTAATCCCTGATATTGCTCCCAGTTCTCAGGACAGGCTCAGCGTATCTATGTGGATGGCAGTCTTTGGAAGCTTTGGCGTCCTCATAGCCGCTGGTCTCACAGGGCCTCTCATTCAGGCCTTTGGTTACCTCCCTATGGCCGCGGTATTGGGAGCTGTTACCTGGGCATCCTTCTGGCTTGCCCTTAAGGGGGTGATGGAGAGGCCAAGGAGTAAGGAAGACCTCATGACGCATCTCTCCATCTTTGGGGCCGTAAAAGAGACCCTCAAGAACAAGCAGTTTCTCGCGTTTGGTGCTTCCATTCTCACCTTTCAGGTAGGATTCCAGATGTTCATGATTGTCATCCCGTACTTTGTTAAGGTGATCCTCAATAGGCCAGAAGCTCAGGTAGCCATCTTCCAAGGAAGCTTCGTGGTGGTAATGATCGCTGCCCTCCCTCTATGGGTGTGGATTGGCAACAAAATAGGCAAGAGAAGAGGACAGCTTTTGGCCCTGTTTCTTATCACTATATTGCTCCCGATCTACTTCTTTGTGGGATATCTACCTGTTATCGACAAGTTTATTCAGGCCCTGATCTACTTCTGTATAGTAGCTGTTCCTATCTCTGGTCTTTACGTGTTCCCCAACGCTATAGTGGGGGACATCACTGACTATGATGAGCTTTTAACCAAGAAGCGTCGAGAGGCAATGTACTACGGAGGGTTCGGTTTTTTGGAGAAGTTTGCCTGGGCTATCTCTGCTTTCCTCATAGGATTCATACTGGATGTATTTGGATACAGTGTGGAAAATCCCCTGGGAATAAGGCTTGTAGGGCCGTTGGTAGCTGTTATAGCCCTCCTTGGTTTTCTGGCCTTTAGGGGATATCGACTCCCGGACCAGGTCAAGGGCAAGACCCTTGAGGAGATCAAGGAGTTTGTATGAAAATAGCTGTCAGGTTTCAGCGGTCAGCATTCAGCTGTAGGGGCCTTTTGCCCTCATCGGCCCGTTTAGGGAAACGGGCCCTACATTGTGATACGTTCATTTTCATCCTTCGTTGTGAGCGTGGATCGCTCATGCGCGTTTATATGAAAATGCCGTTGTCCGTTCTCCGTTTATAGGCACAAGACATTAGTCCTTTAATTGTAAAGTTCGTGCAAAAATGGAAAGAAAAATTTTGCGATCTTCGGAAAGCCCTTTCCACAAAGGGTTTACGCCAGTATTGAAAGAGGTTCAACTTTTTGAAACCTATTGTGATATTCTATTTTTTTGCTTTGAGCTTTGAGCCCTTCCGGCTTGTCCGGGTTAGGCTTAGGGGGATAAGGCTATAAGAATACTTTTCACAACTCACAACTGAAATAAAAGGTCTCCTCAAAGTTTTGAACAAATTGCTTGGGATTTTTCAACCACATCTGCAATTCGTTTACAATAATCTTTATGTATCCTATCTTACCTCAAACAACCGAAGAAAATGGGATGTGAATTTATCTATTGGACTTCAATGTTTGATGATGATAGCCATAAGAGAGATGTCAAATATTTAGGAAACCTAACGGAATGTTAGCCGCTATGGGTGGATATTTGAGAAACCGTAACAAAGGCATTTAAGGGGGGGAGATTTTATGAGTTGGTTGCCAATTTTTATAGCTCTACTTGCGGGATTTATTTTAGGTCTGATCGTCGCCTTTACCTTGAGGCTAATTCAAGCAAAGACAGCTAAAGAACTTGCTGACGAACTGTTTCAGGAGAGTGAAGCAAGGCGCCAGGCCAACATAGATGCTATCATGGAGAATGTGAAGGTAAGCTTTGGAAGTCTGTCGTTTGAGGCATTATCAAGGTCCACAGAAGAATTTTTGAAGTTGGCTAAATCGCGTTTGGAATCTGAGAGAGAGGTAGGTGTTAAAGAATTAGATGCAAAAAAAAGTCTTATTGATCAGCAATTGCAGCGTATGACATCTGAACTGGAAAATGTTTCCAAACTAATGAAAGAACTTGAAAAGGATAGGATAGAGAAGTTTGGAGAACTTACTAGCCAACTTAAGGTTGCGAGTGAGCAGACTACATCTCTTATGCAAACTACAAACATGCTTCGTGAGACCTTGGCAAGCACCAAGGCAAGAGGGCAGTGGGGAGAACGGATGGCAGAAGATGTCTTGCGGCTTGCCGGGTTTATTGAGAACGTGAACTATTCGAAGCAGAAAGCCATCGAAGGGGTTGGATCCAGGCCAGATTTTACCTTTATGCTGCCACGTGGCCTTAAAGTGAATATGGATGTTAAATTTCCTTTGGATAATTACATCAAATTTCTTGAAGTTAGTTCAGAATCAGAGAAGGAAAAATATCGCAATGACTTCTTGAGAGATGTCAAGGCCAGGATCAAAGAGGTTACAACTCGTGAATACATCAATCCTGAGCAAAATACTGTTGATTATGTGCTTTTGTTTATCCCCAATGAGCAGATTTATGCATTCATTCATGAGCAGGACAGCTCAATCCTAGATGACGGGATCAAAAACAGGGTAATTTTTTGCTCTCCCATAACCCTCTTTGCTGTTTTGGCTGTTATTCGGCAGGCTGTTGATAATTTCGCCTTGGAGCAGACATCGAATGAAATATTGTCATTATTGGGTGCATTCAAGAAGCAGTGGGGCGAGTTCCTTAAGAAGCTGGAATTACTGGGCAAGCGGATCGGGGACACACAGAAGGAGTACGAGGCCCTTACAACAACTCGGCAGCGGCAACTCGAAAGACCACTGAACAAGATAGAATACCTCAGAACACAACGCGGATTAGAAGTAGCCCCTGATGAAGATGAAGAATCCCCTCCTGCTGCTGTTGAAGGACTTGAAAGGGAAGCGGATTCATAAGCTTTTCTTCGTCTTTCAAAAGTTGATGCATTCGTAAAAAGTCAAACTCGGTGAATCAGTCATTTTGACCCCTTCGCTTCTGTCATTCCGAGCGAAGCGAGGAATCTTAGTATTTATGCTCAGGGCAGGCTCCGGGAGAAATTTTGTGAATTCAGCATGTTGCATTGGAAAGATTTCTCATTCCTGCCTGCCGGCAGGCAGGTCACTCGAAATGACAAGTTAAAAAGACTTTTTAAGAGACCGTCAAAAGTTAGAAGGGTGCTTTGCTCGGTTGTCAGTAGTCAGTTGTCCGTGGTCAGGGGGAGGGAATGTAATCATTCAGTGAAGCACAAGATTGCAAGGCACAAAGTGACAAAGGCCTGCCTATGCCCCCTGTGCAAAGCAAAAATTCCCACGTACATCATACAACATGGGTAGGTAAAACAACTCTTATCTGAGATGCAGACAGGTACATAGGAACAAAAAATTAGTAAGACTCTATAAGCCGCCCATAGGTGCAGAGCTAACACTGAGGAGTTTTCTTAAGTATCGCATACTATTCAGGTTTTTACTCTGTGCCTTTGTGCCTGTCTGCCTTTGTAACTGAAAGGTTACGAGGAAATCATCCTCTTCGGGGGTTTATAACGGACAAACCCCGACGGACTACTGACAAGGAGAGTTAAAGGCCTTCTCATGGCTAATAGATTTTCATCCTTTTCGCCCTTAGCGCACAGGCATGGGAGTTTGTATCTTACTCCTTGTACATGGATTCTATCAGGTCTGCATAGTGCTCGTTAATGAATTTTCTTTTAACCTTCATGGTGGGTGTTACCTCACCGTCTTCAGTATAGAGTTTTTTGTCAAGGATTCTAAATTTTCTGATATTTTCCACCCTGGCCACTTGCTTATTTACCTTGTTGATCTCCTGCTGGATAAGATTTATCACCTCTTCTGTCTTGGTAAGGGTGGCAAAAGTGGTAAACTGAACCTTTTGATCCTGGGCATACTTCACCACATTTTCTTCATCGATCACTATTATGGCTGTAAGATATTTTCTCCTATCTCCAATAACAACAGCATCATTGATATAAGGGGAAAATTTTAGCAAATTTTCGATGTATTGTGGGGCAATATTCTTACCACCAGCAGTAATAATCAGGTCTTTTAGTCTGTCAGTTATCTTTAGATATCCTTCCTCATCAATCTCTCCGACATCTCCAGTATGGAGCCAACCGTCGACGAGGGCTTCTTTAGTGTGTTCCTCGTCTTTATAGTAACCCTTAAAGATCCCTTTGTGTCTAACAATTATCTCTCCGCCCTCTCCAATCTTTACATCAGACCCTGGCAGGGCCTTGCCAACTGTGCCTAACTTGAAGTTATATTCATCAGACATATGGGTGATCCCGGATGTCTCGGTCATGCCGTATCCCTCACGTATTGGTATTCCAATACTCTGGAAATACTTCAAAACATCATGAGAGATTGGAGCGGCCCCGGAAAAGCCCAGGCGAGCCCTGTCAAAGCCAAGCCTTTCTTTCAATTTCCAGAACACAGAAAAGTATGCCAGTTTGTAGGCAATATTTAAAAATAAGGGGATGCTTTTCTTACTCAGTTTCAATTCATTATATCTTGCTCCAATCTTAACAGCCAGGCTATAGACTATCCTTTTAAACCAAGTGGCATCTGCCATCTTTAGGACTATGCCTGAGTAATATTTCTCCCATATTCGAGGCACGGCATGAAAGATTGTAGGAGAGACCTCTTTCATATCGTTCATTACTGTATCTGTATTTTCTGTAAAGTTTACTATATGGCCTATGGTCAAATGTATCATTAGATCAAAAATCTGTTCATATACGTGGTTAAGAGGGAGGAACGAGATGGATTCATCCTCCCTGGTAGATTTTGTTATCTTGGCAGCTTGCTTGCCAACCCAAAGATAACCTTCATGGGAAAGCATGGCCCCTTTTGGAGGACCTGTTGTCCCTGAGGTATAAATTATTCCTGCTATATCCTCTGGTTTGCCCTTCCTTACCAGGGTATCAAAAAGATCAGGGGTTTTATTGTATATCTTCTTGCCGAGACTAATAAGCTCATCAAAGCTCATGACCATTGGATCTTTAAAATCCCTGAGGCCTTCCATATCCCATACGATGATCTTTCTTAGTTTGGGAGTTTTTTCTCTAAAGACCAGGGCCTTATCCAGCTGCTCTTCATCCTCACAGATATATATAACTGAATCTGAATGCCCGACCACGTATTCACATTCTTTAACAGGATTGGTGGTATAGACACCCACAAATATTGCGCCTATGGACATTACCCCAAGTGCCGAGTATAACCACTCTGGTTTATTCTCACCAATAATAGAGACATGATCGCCTCTTTTTACACCAAGGGCATTCATGCCAAGTGCTACATACCTTACATTTTCTAAATATTGAGACCAGGTAATATCATTCCAGATACCAAAATTTTTCATCCTCATTGCAACCCGATCAGGCTGTTTTTTTGTTATGTTAATTAGAGCTTTTGGCAGGGTATCTGCTTCCATGTTGTTCCCCTCTTATTTTTTTACCGGAATCTAACCTTTCTCCTGTACCTTTTATACCCCTTAACCGAGGTCTCTGTTGGTATTCCCAGATAAAATTCTTTTACATCATCATCTTCGCGTAGAACCTCTGGCTTGTCAGCGCGAACTATCCTTCCGTTTTCCATCAGAAAGGCATAATTGGCATATTTCAGAGCCATGTTTACATTTTGTTCAACTAAAAAGATGGTTACCCCCTCTTTGTTGATGTTTTGTATGATATTAAATATCTGTTTTGTTAATATAGGAGACAGGCCAAGAGATGGTTCATCAAGCATCATCAACCTTGGGCGGGACATCAGTGCCCTTCCAATAGCAAGCATCTGCTGTTCCCCGCCGCTCAGGTATCCGGCATCCTGATCTTTCCTTTCCTTGAGTATGGGAAAGTGTTTGAATACATTTTCAATATCTGCCTTGATCTTTTTCTTGTCCTTTCTCGTATAGGCCCCCATCTGGATATTTTCCATAACAGTAAGTTCAGGAAAGACCTCTCTGCCCTCAGGAACATAGCTAATACCCATCCTGACTATCTCTTCTGTATCCTTCCTGTCGATCCTTTTACCCAGAAACTCTATGGTGCCTTTCTCTGGTTGGTCATCGTCAAGGAGGCGCATAATGGTCTTTAAGGTGGTTGTCTTTCCAGCCCCATTGGAGCCGAGGAGCGCTATAATATTCCCTTGGCTTATCTCAAAGGATATACCGTGAAGTGCCCTGATCAAATCATACCATGTCTCTATGTTATTTACTTTAAGCATCTCTCCTCCTCCCCAAGGTAAGCCTTTATTACCTCAGGATGGCGTTGTACCTCAGCGGCTGAGCCCTCAGCAATCTTTTCGCCTTGGTTCATGGCAAATATCCTGTCCGAGATGCCCATAATCATATTCATGTCATGCTCAATCAATAAAATAGTGATCTTATATTCTTCTTTTATATCCTTGATCCAGATATTCAAGTCTTCTTTTTCCTCTGTATTCATCCCTGCAGATGGTTCATCTAGAAGAAGGATTTTTGGCTCTAAGGCCAGAGCCCTTCCTAATTCGACCAGCTTTCTTTTACCATAAGGCAGATTGGCCACAAACTGGTCTCTGGCCGACTGGAGGTCTAGAAAGTCAATAATCTCTTCTACAATTTCCCTGTTTTTTATCTCCTCCCTGGCAGACCTAGCCCTTCTTCCCCACAGTGCAGCCCCGGTCCATATCCCGGTCTTCATGTGAATGTGGCGTCCCAGCATGAGGTTGTCCATTACAGTGGCATTGGTGAAGAGTTCTATGTTTTGAAAGGTGCGGGCCACTCCTTTTCTTGCTATCTTGTCTGGGGAATAGCCTAGTAAACTCTCATCATCTAAGAGTATCTTTCCATTATCTGGTTTATATATCCCGCTGATCATGTTGAAGATGGTAGTCTTGCCAGAGCCGTTAGGCCCAATAATGGAAAATATCACATTGCCTTCAGCCTCAAAGCTTACATTGTTAACCGCCTTCAGCCCCCCGAAGCTTATGCTTAGATTCTCAACCTTAAAATGAGCCATTTTTCGAGATCACCCTTTGTGTAATTAACTGCTTTTATAAAAATTCTCTGTCCTATCGAGCACCCATTCTCTAATAGAAAAAGGCAGGGCGGAAGGGGTATGATCTACCCCAACCAACCCCAAGATTACATTATTTTTTCCATGTAGCCAGATCATTAGTTGCCCAATCCTGCAATGTTATATAGGTTGCGCCCGGGCCACACTTCTGGATCATGATAGAATCAGTGCCCTGGTGACATTTCTCGGTCCAGGTTATCTTTGGTCCTATGCCCTGCCAGTCTTTGAGTGAATTTAATGCCTTCAGACAGGCTTCAGTGCTTAAGTCTGGGCCTACCCGTTTAAGTGCCTCTACCAGGGGCTCGGCAAACAATATACCAGCCATGTAGAATGTTCCCCATCTTTCTTCCGGGGTCATTCTTTTGGCTGCATTGCGGTATTTTACAACCAAAGGATTATCGGAATTGGGCGCAGGAGCGAATGCACCTGTGATAACACCCTCCCATAGACCTCCTGAGATTTTATACATGAGGGGATAATCAGAAAGTGTGTTGGAAGATACCCACTGCGGTTTATAGCCTATTGTGGCACAGGTCTTTAGTGAGATGACTGCTGTAGTTGGATTAACCCAGAGAATAACCACCTCTGCACCTGAATTTTTAAACTTTAGCATTTGAGATGCAAGGTCTTTTTCTCCAGGCTCCACAGGGATTTCTTCCACCAGTTTCATCCCATAGCTTTTAAGCCTCTGTTTGCACCCCTTTAACCCATTTTTACCGTATGCATCATTCTGGTAGAAAAAGCCAATCTTTTTGACTCCCAATTTCTCGACAACATACTTGGTAAGGATACTTGCTTCATCCTCATACAGCGGATAAACAGCAAAAAGATAAGGATCAGGGGGGAATACGTATTCTGTTACAGCTGTTGCCGGACCAACCCAGATCACCTTGTTTTTGGCGAGATAGTCCTTTACTGCCATACCGCTTGCACTAGATACCCCACCTACAAAGGCGAACACCCCTTTTCTCTCCACTAATTCTTTCACCGCTGCTTTGCACAGTGCTGGATTGTACTGGTCGTCCCTTACAAAGTATTTGATCTTCCTGCCGTGGATACCTCCTTCTTCGTTTACAAGATTGAAGAGTATGGCACTGCCGCGTGCCACAGATCCCCATGGCGCTGCAGGCCCTGTCTGAGGCCCCCACTGCGCTATCCTGATCTCTTTTTTGTTGAAACCAGCCTTACCTGCATAGGTTGTGGTTGTCAGGATGAAAATACCGACTACAGCCAGTAATACTACAAATAATGATCGCTTAAACTTCATAACTACCTCCTTTTTTAATACTATCTTATTTTTTCCATGTGGCCAGGTCATTTGATGTCCAATCTTGCAATAACTCAAAGGTTCCACCTGGCCCGCATCTCGTGATCTGAAAGGAATCTGTACCCTGATGACATTTCTTACTAAAACTTACTTTTGGTCCTATGCCTTGAAAATCTTTGATTGAATTTAATGCCTTTATACAGGCTTTAGTGCTTAAGTCTCTTCCAGCTATCTTAAGTGCCTCTACCAGAGGCTCAGCAAACATGATACCGCCGATAATGAATTGGTTCCATCTTTGTTCCAGGGGAAGTTCCGGATTAAACCTTTTAGCTGCCTCGCGGTATTTTACTACCAGAGGGAGATTGGAGTCAGGTGGAGGAAGATATGCCCCTGTGATCACACCTTCCCACAGACCGCCTGAGATCTTATACATAAAGGAATGATCCTGGAGTGTATAAGATGATACCCACTGGGGTTTGTACTGCATTGAAGCACAGGTCTTTAGTGAGATGACTGCTACAGTAGGATTAACCCACATAAGGATAGCCTCTGCCCCTGAATTTTTAAACCTTAGCATTTGGGATGCAAGATCCTTTTCAGTAGGTTCTACAGGAATTTCTGCTACTAATTTTATCCCATAGGTAGCAAGCCTGCGTTTACATCCTGCCAATCCTTCTTTACCGTATGCATCATTCTGGTAGAAAAAACCTATCTTTTTATATCCTAGCTTCTCAACAACATACTTGGTAACGATACTTGCATCGTCGTCATAGAGCGGATAAACACCAAAAAAATATGGGTTTGGTGGGAATAAATATTTTTTGATTGAAGCAGCTTGTCCAACCATGAGAACCTTGTTTTCAAGGAGATAATCTGTAACAGCCATACATTGTGCATTACCCGTACCACAAGTAAAGGCAAATACCCCTTTTCTCTCCACCAACTCTTTGACCACCGCCTTGGTTTGGGCTGGATTGTACTGGTCATCTCTCAAAAAAAACTTGATTTTTCTTCCATGAATCCCACCTTCTTCATTGACTACCTTAAACAAGAGAGCAGCGCCACGAACTACGCCCCCCCATGGTGCTGCAGGCCCTGTCAGAGGCCCAACCAGTCCTATCCTGATCTCCTTATCATCGAAACCTGCAGGTATGCCTGCATAGCTGGTAGGAGACAAGATGAAAATAGTAGCTACTACCAGTGATATTACAAATAACGATCTTTTAAACTTCATAATTACCCCCTTTTATTTTACATTTTATGGGACCTTTACAGCCATATTAACCTTTATACCACTTACCCCCCTCCTTAATGAAAGTAAAGTCATAATTAACCGGTGCGCTCTTCTTGATGTCATTATAAAATAATGTTACATCCACCTCGACCTGGACGAATTTTTCCACACTGGGGTCTTTTTCTTTATTTAAATTGTCTGTTAAGTGATGTATGTTTAAGATATTATATCCGATTATCCTGACTGGAGATGAGGTGGCCTCTTCAAGGTATTCTTCATAGCTGTGTGTTGAACAATATACAGATGACGGGGCAAGGCAGCCATAAATACATTTATGGTCTCTTCTTATCTCAGCATCAAGATATTTTTGAGCCGCCTTTTTTATCGCAGGTTTTTCAAAGAACAGTCCTATTTTGTCTTTGGTATTGGTGCAGCCTTGGGTGCCTATCAGGAAGACAAGGCCTAAGATTATCAGGATTTTTAGGGGTGAACTGTGAATAGTGGATAGTGAATAGCTCTCGGATCTGTTTTTATCAGGATACATGGAATAATCCACTCGAAAGCATTCAGGGCTTTGGCTCATACCTAAATACCTACACCTTCTTTACATAATGTTTTGCAAAAAGCCCGCTGGGTCGAATACACAAGACAAGAACGATAACAACAAAAGCAACGATGGGTTTCCATTCCGGCCATGCATAGCCAAAGAAATTTTCTATCAACCCTAAGAGTTCCCCACCTATAATGACACCGGGGATGCTCATCAAACCACCTAAAACAGCTGCAGCAAATGCCTTCATAAAAGGCTCCATCATAAAATTTGGATCAAGGGTGGCTCTAGCAGCAAAAAACATGCCAGCAATTGCCCCCAGGAGGGAGCTGAGTCCCCAGGCAAATGAGAATACCCTCTCTACCTTAATACCCATAATCTTGGCCGCATTCTGATTCTGTTGTGTTGCCTTCATTGCCACGCCCAGCTTTGTATACCTGAAAAATATATATAGCAGCACCATTATACATCCAGCAGCTATAAAAACCCCGATATCCCAATCATTTATAACCATGCCCTTTATAGGTTCGTGGGTGACCTGAAAAGACATAGGAAACACAAACGCTTTTTGTTCTGCCCCCCATTTCCATCCTGCCAGTCCCATGAGGAGCATCTCGGCCCCGAGTGTAATAACCAAGAGACCAAGCACTGTAGGATCCTTGGCAGGACGCAGGAATGCAAATTCAATAAAGACCCCTAATAAGATGGCAAATACCATGGTGATGATAAATGCAAGCCAGAAGGGGGCATGATAGTATACCAGTATATGATAAGCTACAAACGTGGATAACATTGCCATTTCCCCCTGGGCAAAGTTTACCACCTCAGATGTCTTGTATATGATTACAAATGCTATCGCAAAGAACCCATAGCATGCCCCTATTGCCAAACCTTCAACAATCAATTGTCCTATCATATTTGCTCCATTTTAATATTTACTGCTTAAAAAGGCCATGTCATCCAATATTTCTTAATCCTTATCCATACCCCGTACATGCCAAGTGGCTCGAATACAATGATACCTATCATTATCAGGCCAAGGGCAATGCTGCCAAAGTTTTCCAGGCCTACTACAGTAAGCCATCTCTTCGAAATAGAGACCAGGAAATCACCAATAAAGGGCGCTTCAGAGACATTCTTTAACAGGTCGTATTGCAGATAGGTAATAAGTGTAGCCCCCATAATTGCCCCCAGTATGGATCCCAGTCCGCCTACAACCACCATCACAAGGAAGATTATGGAGAGTATAAAATTAAAGGTAAATGGGTCAAAAAAACCACATACAAAACCAAAGAGACCGCCTGCGATCCCTGCGTAAAAGGCACTGATGGCAAAGGCAAGGGTCTTGTAGGTTGTGAGGTTCACCCCCATCACCTCTGCTGCGATGTCGCTGTCCCTTATTGCAACAAAGGCCCTGCCCACGCGGGTCTTCATAATATTCCTTGCTGCTACTACCATAATGATGGCAATGATCAGGATCAGGTAATACATACTTATATCAGACTCTAAAACCCAGCTGACCCCGATTTTTGGGGCCCCTATGTCCAAAGGCGGTGCATGAATACCCATTCGCCCTCCAAAGATATCCCACCTGCCAATGACATGCATGATGGTAAGACCAAAACCAAGGGTTGCAATTGCAAGATAAGGCCCTTCCAGCCTCAGTGCCGGCAGTCCAAGGATGAAACCAAAAAAGGCTGCTATGAAGGCTGCCAAGGGAAGAGCAAAGATAAATGGGATGTGTAGATATGTCATCAAAAAGGCAGTCCCATAGGCACCAATAGCAAAGAAACCAGCATGGCCTAGAGATATTTGACCTGTATAACCAACCAAGATGTTAAGACCCACAGCGAGGATCACATGAACCATGATCAGATTTAAAAGGTAAACATAATAGTTTGGCGTATAGATTGGCAAAGTGAAAAGGAAGACCAGAAATGCTAATGACCAAAAAAGGACCACATTGCTACTGAAGAGTTCAACATCTTCATAATACTCACGCTTCATATCCATAGTAGCACCTCACTTTCTGAATATCTTGAAAAAGACGGGATGAAAATTATTTAGGCCCTTGATCTTTATGCCCTGATGAAAAATATGGGTTATGGTTTGTTTTACCATTACTTCGACGTTTATCCCTCGTATCAAAATTTTGTCTTGTCTATAAGAATAGTGATTCATTGTCAATCATAAATCCTTTTTTGTTATTGCAAGGGGATATTCAAGCATGTTCTTTGGAAGGTCTTTTTATGGATTCACAACTATCTCTACCCATGGCCCTTTTACAAGGTTTGATGCTGCATCCTGAATCTCTGCTTGCGTAGAGTCGTATACCCTATCCAGAAAGATATCGTCAAAATCAGGGGATAGGCTATAAAATGTCATTTCCATGGCATGTGAGAGTACCTTTGTGGGGCTATTGTACATAACTGATTGCTGATTAGTGATTGCCTGCTTTGCCCATTCTGTCTCCTCAGTAGATATGCCCTTTATGACATTATCAAAGACATCTTTAAGGGTTTGTTTTACATCTTGGATGTTTCTTGTTTCAGTTATCACATATACACCAAAGACACCCCATGTAGGCCATGCCTGATAAAAGCTCCCTGCAGAATATGCAAGCCCTTTTTTTGTACGGATTTCTTGCGTTATGCGAGACGATAGACCACCTGAACCTATGATATAATCAGCAATATAGGCGGCTGGATATGAAGATTCATTCATGCCAGGGCCAGGACGAGCCATAACAAGTACACACTGCCTGTCCTTTGCTGTCTTTGTAAATGATCCAAATTCTGGGTTTTCAGGCATACCCATAAGCTTATAGGTCTTCACCCCTGGGATAGGCCATGCCCTTTTTATATTCTCAAGGCTATTGCTATCGAGATCACCTATAATGCCTATAAGAGGTGTATTTGTGAATATCTGTTTGTACAAGCCTATAAGATCGCCCCTGGTAATGGTATTAAGTGAGGCCAAGGTAGGCCTCTTTGACCTGGGTTCCCCTTTGTATAAATGTCTTTTTAGTTCGTTAAATGCTACAGTGATTGCATCTTCTTCATCTCTCTTTATCTTATCGATAAGCTTTTTTCTTTCCAGGGTAAATCTTTTGGAATCAAGACTAGGCGATCTAAGCAAATCCAAGAACAGTTTTGATGCCTCTTCTGCGTCCTCTTGTAACATATTAATGGATGCATAGGTAAATTCCCTCTCTGGGCTTATGCCGACATCAGCAGCTAGATCATCTAATATCTCCTCTGTCCTTTCAGGCCCTAAATCCTTTGTACCTCCAGAGATCATGGTAGCACATAAGAGGTTTACAGCCCCTTCTTTTCCAGGAGGATCCATGAGTTTTCCACCAGGGAACAAGAATATAATGTGGACAATCCCAGGGCTGTCTAATCTATATACACCATCATCAAAGACAGGTTTTGGTATTGTGGCCTTTACAGGGATAGTTGCAAGCTCTCTGGGATCTGGCATATGCATACACCCAAACAGGCTTAAGATTAGAATTATACTGGGGATTATAAATTTTCTCATTAATTTAATATCCTGTAGTTTCTAAAACTTATTTCAAAATCAAACATTTTTTTCATCCAATCATTAATGGATTTTATAATGATGGTTGCATTAGCATCAATATCTTATTTCTGCAGAACCCATTACTCCACTATTCCATCATTTCAGTTGGCGAAGCCTTGTCTTTCCCCATGAAACCGATAATCGCTTGCTGTCTACCTAGATATTTTTTCGCACATCCCATTATCATCTCAATGTCTACATTCTCTATGTCCTCTATGTTTTTATAGATGTATGCATAGTCTCCTGCTATCGCCTCAAAGTAGGAGATAAGTCCTGCTGCTCCCTCGTTTGTCTCCATGCCAGAAAGTATAGATTTCTTTATGCTCTTTATGGCCCTCTTGATTTCTTGCTCTTCCAAAGGCTCTTGCTTGAGTTTATCCAGTTCTTCCCAGATTGCTTCTTCTAGTTCTTTATTTGTATGTCCAGGTAGAGGGCTTGCTGTTATGACAAACAGATTATCATACCTGGAACCTGGGAATCCATTATAGGCATCTATCTGAGATGCTATATGCTTTTCAGTTACAAGGGCATTATAGAGTCGTGATGTTTTGCTGCCAGTTAGGACTTCTTGTATTATGTCAAAGCAGGTATCATCTATATTTGGCAGGGTTGGTTTTAAAAACCCCATGATCATAAACGGCTCTTTATCAGATTCTAGGTGTATCCTTACTTGTAATGCTCTCTTGTCTTCTTTGGATACAAATGTCGGGGCCACCTCTCGTGTGGGTATGTCATCAAAATAATTCCTTATAGTGGATATGACTCTTTCTGGATCAAAGCCACCTACGATTGCAACAACTGTATTGGCAGGTATATAGTATTTATTATAGAATTTCTTTAAATCTGCTCTGGTTAATCTTCCAATATCTTCTCTCATGCCTATGACAGGAAATCTATAAGGGCTGGTAGTAAAGGCATGGAATAAGAATTCTTCAAATAGCCTGCCCTTATCAGATGCATCTACACGCTGAGAGCGTTCCTTTAAGACAACGCTCCTTTCTTTATAAAATTCCCTGAATACAGGATGTAAGGTGCGGTCCCTCTCTATTGCAGCCCAGAGTTCTATATGACCCCTTGGCAGGGTTACATGATATGATGTAAGATCTGCGCTAGTGTATGCATTTAAATTTATACCGCCGGCCTGGGAATATAATCTATCAAACTCATTTGGTATTTGATATGCTCTTGCCTTTTTGATAAGTTTTTGCAGTCTCTCTTCTAATTGATTTCTTGTATTAGATGGGCTGGATTGTATTTGTATTGCAGTCTTATCTATCTCTTTCAGTAGTGCCTTTTCTTTTTTATAATTTGATGTACCTATGGCCTGAGTCCCTTTAAACATCATATGTTCTAGCATATGGGCAAGACCTGTAAGATGTCTTGGATCATCAACACTTCCTACCTTTACACGCACTTCATATGCCACACTTGGGGAGGCTGGCCTTGGCCACAACAAAAATGTCATGCCATTGTTTAGCGCTATCCTTTTTATTGGGGGTTTATCAAGAGCCAGGAGTTGGCCCTCTAGTATGAAGAAACTACAGATTAATAAAAAGATAAGTACTCTTTTTCTCATATAACTGATCCTATATTGAATTTGTATATATAATGCAATATATAAGCTGAAGTATGAAAACTAAAAAGAAGTGGCTGATAACCATTCTAATCATTTTGGTCCTGTTAATAATGGGAGGCCTATTTTTATATCAGAGATATTTGAGGCCAGAAGGCCTAAGAGAGGTGATTGAGTCCCAGTTAGAAAAACGGTTAGATCAGAGGGTATCTATTGGAGATGCCAGCCTTAACCTTTTAAAAGGCGTATCCATTACATTGACAGATGTAAATGTTGGCACACCAGATGAGATTTATCTTAAGGCAGATACGGCGATTATTAAATTTTCAATATGGCAATTGCTCTTTGGAAATCATCAGATAGCTAGCCTCAAGCTGATAAGACCTGAAGCCACTTTGAGGTGGGATACAATATCTTTGTCTGAGAGAAAAGGTGGAATGATCTTGCCAAGCATAGATATAGAGATGGGCTCTATAAAGACATTTTATAAAGATTATGAGCTTAACCTTTCTGATGTTAACGCCTATGTTAGCAAGAAGATGATATCTATTGATGGTAATCTCTTTGGAGCAAGCCTTAGATTAAATGCCAGATATATTAAAAAGGCTTGGAGCACAGAACTTGCGATTAAGGAGCTGATGTTAGAAGATATAATGCCAGAGCTTTCTGGCAGTTTAGATCTCTTTATAAAGGCCAACCTTTCAGACAATAATAATACAGCCCGGCTTACCAGTAAGATATCAGATTTAAAGATAGCCTATCCTGGTAGGATTGTATCCATTGATCATATGCTATTTGGCCTCAAGGCAGAAGGTGATACAGATCATCTTGAACTACATGATATAAGCCTTATGACACCTATCTTAGAGATAGGAGGAAAGGCCAGTCTTTATGGAATAAAAGATATAGATAAGGCGATCCTTGATCTAGAGGTGGCATCTAAAGAATTTGATTACGAAGAGGTAGTAAGCTGCCTGCCTGCCGAATCTTTTCCTGAGAGGGTACGCCTACTTTTGTGTGAGCAGATAAGAAAAGGCAGATCCCGTTTTACATCCATTAAATATAATGGCAGACTTATGGATTTAAAAGACAGGAATGCCTTTTTAAAAGGCCTATATATTGTAGAAGAACTTTACTCACAGACATTTAGTGCAGGCTATAGTGAAGATAGGGTAACAGATATTACAGGTAACATCATCTTTGACGGAGAGAATATCAAGTTTAATAATCTTTCAGGCCGCATCGGAAACTCGAGAGTAAAAAGCGTAGATATCTATTTTCTTAAGGTAGAAGATCCGGGCATTAGGATAAATGTGGGGGTAAATCTTGATATGGCGGCACAAGATTTTGTTATGGCGTGGCGTGCATGTATGCTACCTGAAAGTCTTTACAACATACTTTCCCCTGTATCAGATGTAAAGGGGGGTAGGGTTAATGCCAATGTCTGGGTATATTGGGATAAACTATCAGGCCATGCTGCCCAGGCCTTGGGAGATGTGCATCTGGATAATTGTTTTTTTGACTGGGGCAAAAACAAAGTAGGGGGCCTAACAGGTGATGCTACCTCGCCTGATTTTGGCTCTAATGTGGAGGTAGTACTAAAAGGGATATTAAATGGTCTACCAATAGATATCTGTAAGATATCTCTTCAAGACCCATTTGGCAAGCAGATATATACATATTATGTAAAGATGCATACTATACCAGAGGTTGATGTCTTTCATCTTGATAAATCAGCAAGTATTATATTGGAAGGTAGGGGCAGAGGTCCTGAAATAAAAGGTAAAGTAGACATAACATCAAAGGGATTTGACCTCTTTGGCACATATTATAGGCCTGTAAAAGGCCTTGTAATTGGTAGAGGAAATATAAAAGGTAGCCTGTGGCCTGTGTTTGCAATTAACCTTAAAGGTGCAGCAATTGAGGTTCCACATCAGAAACTTATCCTTGATGCAAGATTCACTACCTCTGGTGGCAATGTGAACATAGGTGGCAAACTCAACCTTAAGACACTTCAGGCCTATGCAAAGAAAAGATATTGGCCTCTAGAAGGGGATGTCTTCGGTAATATTGATATTGCATGGGGAGAAAGCAAAGAGGTATCGTTGAAGGGAAATCTCATATGCAATAATGCCCTGATCTTTTATAATGATGAGGCTACCACTCTCAATGGCCCATTACTTATGCGTGATGTGATGATCACTTCAGAAGAGTTTCACCTTAAGACAAGTACTACAAAGCTAGTAATCTCTGGAAGCCTTGATATAAGGGAACCTCTATATTTAAAAGGTAAATTGATTATTGATGGCCTCAAGATAGGAGATAGTAGCACTATCAGTTCAGATATACTTAAAGACATAAATGGGCAGGGCTCATTGATTGTTAAAAATATGGATTTGTATGGTATCAGTTTTGACAGGGCTACGGCAAAGGCAGAGCTCAAAGATGGTGTATTAAAATTAGATGATATGGAACTATCTACAGTCTCAGGGGGTATGAAAGGTTCTGTAATTGTAAATATTGAAGGTGACTCAACCTTTGATATTGCATTATCCCTAAAAGATGCAGATATAAAAACTCTCTTTCAAGCCCTCTATCCTGGAGATGCCTGGATAGAGGGGGATATGGATTTAACAGGTCGCCTATGGGGAAGTATGGATTCGTTGAATGGAGATATTGTGTTTTTAGCTCAAGATGGTCGTATAATGAAACTCAGATTAATATCTAAGATCTTTACTGTATTAAATGTGTATAAAATCATCAAGAGTGCAGAGGTGGACCTCTTAAGTAAAGGATTTTCGTATAACTTTATTTCATCTACATTCAAGATTAGAGATGGCATCCTCCAATTTGACGACTTTTACCTGGATAGTAATTCTATTCAGTTTTCTGCTATTGGTGAATACAATCTTAATACAAAGATTATAGATGCACTTGTAGGTGTTCAGCCACTTGAGACTGTAGATAAGACAATAAGCCTTATTCCGTTGATTGGATGGGTGTTGACAGCTAATAATGGTAGGTTCATTGTAATAAGCTTGAAGGTCAAAGGCGATATAGATGATCCATCTATATTGCCAGCACCTATAAATACAATATCAAAGCCTGTTGTAAATACAATCCTACGGACTCTTAAATTACCAAAAAAGATTATTACACACCCTGGTATCCTGCTTCCTGGAGGAAATAGAATAAATAACCATACAAAATAATAATATAGGCTGCAAAACTCAGAATAAACCTGGCTACTTAATATGAAAAAGATAGTTATATAGTTTTATTGGTTTTATTAGTTTGATTAGTTTAAATGAAGTGAATAGTATTATTTCTAAAT
>JAGGYK010000288.1 GCA_021162585.1 Deltaproteobacteria bacterium | reverse complement strand
GAACATAGAACATTGAACTTTTCTCGTGCAGGCTTTAGTAATTGACGAGCAAAAAACAATTGTGATAGTTTTTCCCCAGCAATTTATGGGAGGAACACATGCAAAGAAATAGCAAGATTAAGATAGTATTAATGGCCTCTGTTTTATTTATACTTTTGAGTAGATCATCTTATGCTGCCCCGCGGGATCTATTTCAAGGGGATCTGATAGCTGATGTGGCTAAGAAGGTGTTGCCGTCTGTAGTGAATATCTCTTCGGTAAAGACGGTGATGGCAGAACAATCCCCGTTTTTGTCTGATCCATTCTTTAAGGATTTTTTTTGATCCTGTGCCTCGCAAGAGATTAGAAAAGGCATTAGGATCTGGAGTTATCATCTCATGGGATGGATATATTATTACGAATAATCACATGGTAGGTGGCGCGGATAAGGTAGAGGTGAGGCTGGCTGACGGGAGGATTTTTGAGGCTAGTATTATAGGTAGCGATCCGAAGAGTGATGTTGCTGTAATAAAGATAGCAGCCAAGGACCTGCCTGCCATAGCTATAGGGAATTCCTCGAATTTACGTATAGGGACCGTGGTGTTGGCTGTTGGTAATCCCTTTGGTTTGAGTCAGACTGTAACCATGGGGATTATAAGTGCGCTTGTGAATATGAAGGGAGAACTTATTGGGATTAACACCGCTATTTTGTCGAAGTCAGGAGGAAATGTCGGCATTGGGTTTGCCATACCGGTTGATCTGGCCATAAATATAAAGGAGAGTATTATTCGCTATGGCAAGGTAGTAAGGGGGTGGTTTGGCGTTACTGTTCAGGACATCACACCAAAGATTGCAAAGGCCATGCACCTTACCTCTACTAAAGGTGTTCTGGTTGCTGGTGTGGTGGATGATTCTCCTGCGGATAAGGGTGGTATTAAAAGGGGTGATGTTATTCTAGAGATAAACTCAAAGAAGGTTACACAGGCATCTGGGTTAAGGATTATGGCATCGGAGCTTCTGCCCGGATCTTCAGCAAGGGTCAAGATTTTAAGAAATGGAAAAGAGAAGGTTTCCAGTATTATCATAGGCGATCTATCCAAGGCCAAGATTACATCAAACGAGTTTGTGATAAAGGACAATAGATTTTTAGCAGGCGCTACTGTTGGAGAGATAACGGATGTAACAAGAGAAAGATTGAGTTTTCCTCAAGATTTAAAAGGCGTTCTTGTCTTTAAGGTAAAAGCACGTAGCCCGGCAGCCTCCACTGGCCTAGCCCCGGGAGATGTCATTATAAGGATAAATGGTAAGGATATAGAGGGCATAGGAGGGTTTAAAGAGGTCTTGTCTGGTCTTTCTGGGCACAAGATTTCTTTAAGGATATTCAGGCATGGCGCCATAATGGATACGACCATAATAAGGTAGAGCAGATATTGATAATAGTATAAGAAATGTCCTTGTTGCCATCTCCTTCCTCTCCCTGGTTATAGTTATACTTCCAGGCATACGCCTAGCAATGGCGTTTCCTCGTCTGGGAGCACGTGAACTCAGTAGAAAGGAGTTACGCTCGCAACGACAATTTTGGAAAGTACTCGGTTGAACGCAACTTGATATGAGACCCAAGCCTTCGCGTCCGTTCCGGTAGACAAGAAGGGTTGTATTTGATTGCCCGTAGCCTGCTGTGGATAAAAGGCAAAAGCTTGCTCTGGGGTTCATACCATTAATTAATATCATCAAACCATATTATATTTTTTAAGTTTGTATTGCAGTGATCTCAAGCTTATACCAAGAAGTTCTGCTGCCTTAGTGCGATTGCTGTCCGTAGTAATAAGTGCATTCTGTATCATCTGACGTTCCAGTTGTTTTACTTCTTCAACCATGGCAGATTCTCCATTAACTGTCTGTTGTGAAGACAGCATCTGTGGTGGCAGATCAGAAAGTGATATAAGTGATTGCTTGCACTTGGCCACTCCAAATTCTATTGTGTGCATAAGCTCCCTCACATTGCCTCGCCATGGATATGAAAGAAATCTATCCATAACCTCTTTAGATACATCCTGGATGTCTTTTTTAAATCTTTGATTATAGATTGAGATAAAATGATCTGTTAAAATTGAAATATCCACAAGTCTTTCCTTAAGCGGAGGTATATTTATATATACTGTATTAAGCCGGTAAAAAAGGTCTTCCCTGAAGGCCCCTGTATCTACTGCATTAGATAAATCCTGATTAGTAGCTGATATTATCCTTACATCAACAGGCCGATAGCGTGTACTGCCCAGGCGTTCCACTACCCTGGTCTCTAAGAATCGAAGTAACTTTGCCTGCAGGGTCTTACCCATATCGCCTATTTCATCCAGGAAAAGTGTGCCTTTATCACCGAGTTCCACCTTGCCGGCTTTGCTTGTACTCGCCCCTGTAAATGCCCCTTTATCATAACCAAAGAGTTCAGATTCCATTAGGCTTTCCGGTATAGCAGCCAGGTTTATGGGGACAAAAACGCCTTCTCTTCTCAAACTCTTATGATGTATGGCCCTTGCAGCCATCTCTTTACCTACACCTGTAGGGCCAGTAATCAAGATATTGATGTCAGTTGGGGCAAATTCTTCTATGGTCTCAAAGACATCCTTCATGGCCTCACTAGCCCCTACCATACCAAACATGTTCATTTCGCCCTTGAGTTCCTTGATTTCTCTCTTCATAGCCCCTATGGTTGCTGCCCTGTTTACTATTATCCGAACCTCCTCTATATCATAGGGTTTTTGAATATAGTCTGTGGCCCCCTGTTTCATGGCCTTTACTGCATCTGATATCGTACCATAGGCAGTTATCATAACTACAGGGATATCAGGATCAATGTCTTTTATGTGGCTGAGCGTCTCAAGGCCATCCATGTCAAACATACGTTGATCTAGAAGAACCACGTCGGGCAGCCATTCTCCCAGTATATCTATAGCATCTCTTCCGCCTGATGCCTCTCTCGTCTCAAAGGTGTCTTTAAAGGCAGTTGCAAGAGAGAGTCTTATGGCATCGTCATCGTCGACTATCAATAATCGTTTCATCTCGATCTTCCTGCGCAGGTATAATCACCTTTACGCTTGTGCCTTTCTCTGGACTAGAGTCCACCTCTATCCTGCCGTGATGTGCATTAACTACCTTTTCACATATGGCCAGACCTAGTCCTGTACCATGGTTTTTTGTGGTGAAAAACGGTTCAAATATATGCTCTCGTATCTTTTGAGATATCCCGCGTCCATTATCTGTTATCTCTATAAAGAAAGACCTGTCTAAATCCCCGGCCTTTATCATAATCTGCCCGCCAGGGTCTACAGCCTGACAGGCATTTAAGATGATGTTTTCTATTAGAGTAAGCATATGGTCCCTATCACACATCACCATCATGCCATTGGGGACTTCTTTATTGATGGCCACATCTTTTCTCTCTGGACCAGTCACCTCCATCATTGCATCGTCTATGACCCCAGAGATGTCCCAGAGATCCATATGCAGGGTAAGGGGCCTCGCATAGTCCAGCATATTGTTTATAAACCGGTCTATGCGGTCGCTCTGGTTAATCGCAGTCCTAATAAAATCTTTTCGGAATTCAGGGTCATTATATTTTGTTTCCAGGAGTTGGGCAAAGGTCTTTATTGAGGTAATAGGGCTCCTGAGGTCATGTGCAATGGATGCTGTCATCCTACCCAGGACTGCCAGACGTTCATTTCTCTTTACCTCCTCAGATAGCGCCAGGTTCCTTTGCTCCATTTCCTTAGTAATAGCTACGGCAGTATGTCTGTCATAACGGATGAGCAGTATGTATATAATAATGAGGACAGTGATTGTGACCGCTATTATAAGCATAATAGTTTCTCGTCTTACCTCTTTCTTACTCTTAAAGAATGAGCTGTGGCTTAGGTCTTCCGGGTAATTTATCTCCATAAAACCTAGAAGTGTGCTATCAGAATAAAGAGGGGTTCTTATCTGGAGGCCAAGACGTCCCCCCTCTAATTTTTTTAATATCATATTGAAATTATACTTCTTTTTTTGACTTATATCCCTATGTTCCTTTTTGGTGCCAAAGATCTCAATATCTTCAGCATTAAGTAGATGGACCTCAAGAACGCCTAGTGACGAAGAACCCAGGATGGAGACCATCTTTTCAAACATAGTATCTTTTTTATCTGATTTTATATACCTTATAGCCGGGTCTTTAAGTAGCGCTGTAATAGTATGTGCTTCCTTTTTTAGTAAATCGATCCTGACCCTTGTTTCATACATGGCCTCGCGGCTAAATAAAATTCCTAATAATATCCCAAATCCTATTATCAACACAAAGATCACCAGCCCTCTAAACCTGGGAGTATAAATGGTATCTGGCTCTGTGGTCATAGCGTTACTCGGCTCTGACAGGTACGAATATCATGCCCAAGATCATACCCAGATAAAAGGTTAAAAAACGCCACATTAATGTCAACATACCTATTAAGACAGGTGGGGCAAATGATGCAAATATTACATAGAACCCACCTTCCGCCACCCCACTGGAGCCAGGTGTTGGTATGAAATACAGTAATACAGTAAGGGGAAACTGGAGGAGTATCAGTTGCCACATATCTATATGAATACCTGCCCCTATTAATAGGAGCGGGGCCACAGCAAATTGACCTAATAAGAAGACAAACGTACATATAGTGGCAGCAGTCATATAGATTCCACTGCCTTTCCTGAAGATAGTAATGAATGAACTATGGCATTGATCTGCCCATACACTCCATGCCTTATCCCATCTGGTTTTTGTAGGCCTATGGATTATATGGGCTTTAAAAAAAACGGATAAGATCTTATGGCCTGTGCTGGTCACAATCATTGGTCTCAGGCATGATATTACCATGATAGTTGAGCTTATGCTCATGAGTGTACATGTAACAACCATAAGGTATTTAAACGCACTATGGGGTAAAACCCCTGGATAAAGACAGAGTACAACAGGTGCCATAACTAAGAGGACTATCATGGCAAGCAGGCCTTTTGTGGTAATGATTGCCGTGCTCTCAGCAGAACTCAGGCCTTTCTTATTCATCAAAAGGATTTGGTATGCCCCTCCCCCGAATTCAAAGGGGGTAATGCCTGAGAAAAGAAGCCCTCCCCACACAAGTCTCAACCCTGTGGCTACTCCTATGTTTGATCCGGCAGCCCTGCTTAGGACCTTTAACCTCATGGCATCTGCTACCCACATGATAAGTACCGCACTTAATGCGCCCAGCAGACCTGACGGGCTTATAATCTTTAGCCCTTGGGCCAATTCTCCAGGAGGTATATTCTTTAAAATCAATATGGCAGCCAAGCCGGATATGATAAGGAATAACCATACCCAATAACGTTTTACCTTCAGTCTATTCATGATACACCAGCATTCCCTATAATGAGATCCTGAGCAATGGAAGATACCCTTTTGTTATCAGCGGTGATCAAATAAGTATACAATTTTAATGTCTCATCTGCAAGCCTTGATGGGTCGAACAGTAAGGATTTTTCCCTGGAACAAATGGATATCTCTCTTCTTAGGCTTTTATCCTTTAATAAACATACAGCCTTTAAGGCCATCTCCTCTGCATTATTTACCAGGGATGCACCTGAGCCCTTAAGCGCCTCCCGAGCAGCTGGTATATCAAAGGATATTATGGGAAGCCCTGTTGCCATGGCCTCGATAAGCACAATCCCCTGGGATTCGTATCTGGATGCAAATAGGAATATATCAGCGCCTGCATAATAATGGGGAAGGTTCTTTCTTGGTATATCCCCTGTAAAGCTAACAGCGTCTGTTATACCGAGCTTTTCCGCTTCCCTTTCTAAGGCGGCCTTTTCTCTACCATCTCCTACTATAAGAAGATGTGTATCAGGTTCTTTACCATGGATGAGAGAAAATGCCCTTATTATGGCCCCTACATTCTTTGCGGAGCTAAGCCTGGAGACTGTTATAAACACCTTTGTATTTTTTGATATGTTGTACTTTCTTCTTATAAACGCCCTATTCCCCCTATAGGCAAATGCATTACCTACTCCAGTAGGTATAACCTTTATTGGAACCCTTACATGGTGCTTTAGCAGTAATGTTTTGATGGTTTCAGAAGGGGCGATCACATAGTCGCAACTATTGGCAAATTTATAGCTGTAATGCGAGACAATATGAGAAATAAGGGGGTTTTCAACAAGGATGCCCTTCAGGTAGTGTTCATATTGGGTATGGAAGGTATATATACAGGGGATCCCTTTTTCTTTAGCTACAAGAAGTGCCTGCAGGCCCAGACCAAATGGCTGGTTTACATGGATGATATCGATCGCTTCATCCTCGACTATATGCCTGATTTGATCCCTCGCAGAAAGGGCTATCCTTCCTCCGAGAGGGGTATCTATAGCCCAGAAGAGATTCCATATCCATTGGTTCCGGTTAGATATCTTCAATCTTGACTCTGGGATACCAGGGAGACTGAGATAATTAATACGGTGAACATAAGGGGGGTCCTTCATTTCACCAGCATTTGTAGATGTGATAATAGAGACCTTATGTCCCTTTGCCATAAGTTGTTCAGCCATAGTATCCACGGCCACTGGCACGCCTCCGGTAAACGGCCAATATGTATTAGAAAACAGCCCTATTCGCATACATCCCCCTCTCTTCTCCTCTGATTAACCATATCTGTAGCAGTGTTAAACGACAGGAAATCATTATAAGTAGTAGCTTTCCTGCACTCCAGAGCTTGCTTTATGATATCTACAGCCTTATAAAAAAGTCTTTTTCGGGACAGATCTGGCGGGTGAAGCGCCACCCTGAAGCAGGAGGTATTTCTCAATACATGCGACATGATATCCGCAAGTCCGGAAGAGAATAGGGCTGTCGCCTGATTTCTTGCACCAAATACGATAACCGGAGAAAGGACGAAAGCCCTATCTGGAGAGCAGATGCCCATGTGCGTGGTATAGTAAAACCCCATATCAAGGATAGCGTTTTTTGTCCCTTTGCTCGTAAGCCATGCCGGGGCTACAAATCCTTTAGGCTCAAGACCCATATCAACAAATGCCTTGTTGGCTTGGTCTAACCTGGCCCTTGCCACAGCATAAGACAGGTGTTGAAATTCCCCCACTCCCCTGGCATAGTATCGACCTATTATGCCCTTTGGGCTGTCTATGAAGTGCGTAAGGCCGTGTATTACCACCTCATCACCTAGGGCTTCCCTGTGCCTAAGCCATGAAACTAGGGCCGGGGATTTCTCTATTGGAAGACCCGAGTGGGGCATTGGTATAACGAGAAGAGACATATTAGTCACCCCTATACTATTAAGGGCCTCTGCAATACCCTTAGTCTCTTCAAGTGTATCCTCTGTTACATCATGTATAGTGACTGCTATAAATTTTTGCACCTTGACCTTCCTTCTAAAGGGAAGATACATAAGCAAATACAATACCACGCCAACGCCAAAACAATAAATTAGTTATATCAAGGTGTTAGGCTGAGTTCCAGTCAGGGTTTATACAATATTTGCAGGCCTATCACACATATTTTGCATATCTAAAAGGTTTAGCTTTAATGCACTCGTAAAAAGCCATCAGTTTTGAGGAGGCTTCTAAGAGATATCAGGCAAGTGTTTAGCAAATAACGATCAATCCGCCTTCGCGTCCGCTTCCGACTTCGCTTTAAGCTACAATGGACAAATCTCCGGACAAGACGCCAGGACAAGTTGGCGGACAAAAAGGCCTGGGGTTGATTCCCCTTAATCTGCACGGACAGATTCGGGGGCTAGGGGGATGTTATTGGGAGTAACCCCCGGGGCCGATGAGGGCAAAAGGCCTCTACATCTTCCATAAAACTGTTTTTTATCTTCTATCTTCTATCTTCTATCTTTCATCTTTTCGACTCTCGACTCTCAACTATTCTTAATCACCCAACACTCAAAACCCAAAACCCAACACTTCTCTTACTATTTACTGTTCACTTTTTCTAAAATCATGGTGTTGTTGTGCAGGTGGCTGGATTGTGTTATGTGCTTTTTCTATGAATACGAGGAGTTGGGCTGCTATATGCCTTCTTTTGCTTCTTCTTATGTTATTTCCAGGCATTAACCATGGTATATGGAGGCCGGATGAGCCCAGGGTTGCAGGCATATGTGCTGGGATGGCCTACAGTGGCGATTACGGTATCCCTTATCTAAACGGCAGGCCATTTCTAGAGAAGCCGCCGCTATATTTTATGGCAGGTGCCCTGTCTGGCTCTGTCTTTGGTAAAGACAAGGATATATCGTATAGATTGGTATCTCTATCCTTTTGTATATTGACCCTTATTATAGTTTACTTTATGGTATCCGGGAGAGAAGGATATATCTACGCTCTCATTGCCGCAGGAATCCTGGCTACCTCATGGGAGTTTTTTCAGATATCGAGATGGATACAGGTGGATATTGCGCTGGTATTTGGTGTTGTTCTTGCCATGTATGCATACCTTGGACTGATAGAGCACTATAGGATAAGAGATTCTATCCTCCTTGGCATAGCGCTTGGGGTCACATTTATGGTAAAGGGCCTGGTAGGTGTTGGTATAATTGGTGCCGCCATAATAACAGATATCATAAGGCAAAAGGACATAAGACTAATCTGGCGGATAAAACCTTATATTGTAATAGCCCTTATGCTGGTTCCTATTGCGCCCTGGATTGTATACCTCTTTCATACGGGTGGCTGGCCATTTGTGAGAGAGGTCATAGTCGTTAATAATATAGGGCGTTTTACAGGTGCAACCGAGGCCTTAAGCCTTGGGCACCATCATGGCATAATGTATTATCTTGATCACTTCCCAAGGGATTTCTTGCCATGGACGTTCCTCTTTATCCCTGCATTTATAAGGTCTATAAGGGGATTCAAGGATGATCCGTATATAAGCTGGTTTATTGGGCCATTTATCCTTTTATGCCTGGCATCTACCAAAAGGGGTGTATATCTGGTCCCGTTATATCCGGCAGCAGCATGTATGATAGCGAGTTTTCTTGAGTGTGGCATACATAAAAAGTGGGAGGATGTTATGTTAAAAATTACATGGGCAGTTGCTATACTCTTTTGTATTGCGCCTTTCATAGGCATCTTTATAGGGTATCCCACCGCGGGTATATCCCTTGGTATAGTATCTGTAGCAGCCCTTATTGTAGTTGCCAGGCAAAGGGTGTTTAAACATGTAAAAGGTTTTTCCCTTGTTGTGGTGATATGCATTGGAATTGGCTGTTCTACCACGATATATTATGATTATATGAAGCCAAGACAAGACTTTCTCGGATTTACAAAAAAGGCCTTATCCGCGGCACAAGGTAGCGATATAGTTATACTATCTCCAGACGAGATCTTCGAAGGTGTCTTGCCAATGCTTACAGGTAAGACCTTTAAGGAGGTAGTCCATCCAAAAGACATTAAAAAGGGTGGGCTCTTTATCTGGGCAGAGCGCCATGATGCTGTGCTTAATGCCTTGAAGGAAAGGGCCGGGGTGGACATCATATTAGAACAAAAAATCGGCAGCAAGCAGGCAAGACTGGCTTATATTATGCCAGATGGTCTAATGCATAAGTCAAACATTGAGGAATGTCTGTGATGATAAGTATTGGTCTATCGAGAGAGGCAGTATTTTTATGAAGATCCTTCTTGTCGAGGATGATATAAGGACTGCTTCGTTTATAATGAAGGGCTTTCAGCAGGCCGGTTTTGTCGTGGAACATGCTGTAGACGGTGAAGATGGGCTGTATCTGGCATTGGCCGGGTCCTATGATGCGGCAGTGGTTGATATAATGTTACCCAAGCTGGACGGTCTGACCTTGATTGAAGAGCTTCGTATGAAGAGAGTGGTGATGCCCATTCTCGTCCTCAGCGCCAAGAGCTCGGTAGATGACCGCATTAAGGGGCTGCAGACCGGCGGGGATGACTATCTGGTCAAGCCATTTGCATTCTCGGAGTTGTTGGCACGCATACAGGCCCTCATCCGCAGGGCCAATTTCATTCCTGAACCGACAGGCCTGACAGTGGGCGACCTTTCCATGGACCTTCTCACGCGGAAGGTCTTTCGAGGGGGTAGAGAGATTGAGCTTCAGCCACGCGAATTCGCCCTTCTTGAGTATCTCATGCGTAATGCAGGAAGGGTTGTTTCAAAGACAATGATTATGGAACACGTCTGGGATTATAATTTTGACCCACAAACCAATGTGGTCGAGGCCAGGATCTGCCGTCTTAGAGACAAGATTGACCGGTCGTTCGATTGCAAGCTGATCCATACCATCAGGGGAGTCGGTTATGTATTTGAAGAAAAAAGGTAATATATTTCATACAGTTACCTTCCGCCTTACCCTGTGGTATACGGTTCTGTTCGCCAGTTTAGCTTTATCAGTCTTCTTCATCATGTACATCACGCTAACCTCGAACCTTAGTCAGCGCATGGATGCAAATCTACTCAATGAAGCGAAAGAGTTTGGAGAACTTTATCGTACCAGTGGCATCGAGGTGCTTAAGGGTGAATTTGAACGTGAAACACAGTCTGAAGGGATCAACAGAATGTTCTGCCGGCTTTTCTCTCCCAGCATGGAGACCCTTGCCTCCTCTGATCTGGGCGTATGGGCAAATCTCGATTTGCAGCAATCCATACTTGAGGGTTTTTCAAACAAGGCAGAGGCCTTTAAGACACTATCTATCCCGGGATATGAGTATAAGGCCCGCGTGATCTACAAGAAAACTCATGATGGCAACATCATTGAGATTGGTTATACGCTAAGGGACGACGAAGAATTGATGGAAGATTATCGAGAGATCTTCGGGACGGCCATGGCGCTGATGTTGGTATGTGGTGGCCTGCTGGGATGGTTTGTGGCCAGAAGGGCCATGACAGGGGTTGAGAGGGTCACACAGACAGCGGTTAACATAGGCAAAGGAGGGTTTGCCTATCGGGTTCCTTTAGGGAATGAAGGCAAGGAGATCGAGAATCTTGCGATGTCCTTTAATGATATGCTGGAGAGGATCGAATCGCTTGTTACGGACCTGAAAGAAGTGACAAACAATATCGCCCATGATCTCAGAAGCCCGATTACCAGGATTCGGGGAGTCGCAGAGACCACATTAACCGGAGAATCCAGCATTGATGAATATAAAGAGATGGCAGGGATAATCGTTGAAGAGAGTGATCGTCTTATAGGTATGATCAATGCCATGCTGGAGATTGCAAAGGTTGATTCTGGCATTGCGGATTTTTCAAAGACTGATGTGGATATGTTAAAAATCATCAAGGATGCCTATGAGTTATTTCAGCCGGTTGCGGAAGATAAAGGTATTCATCTCGAGGTTGATCTTCCCCAAGAGCCTTTGATTATCCTTGGTGATTGCGCCAGGCTTCAACGCGTAATAGCTAATCTTCTTGATAATGCCATCAAATATACCCCTGCCGGCGGGAAGGTCCTCTTAAGAGCAAAGACAGCTCAAACGAATATGATGATCTCGGTTATTGATTTTGGTGTAGGTATAGGCGAAGAGGACTTACCACACATCTTTGATCGGTTCTATCGTGGGGATCAAAGCCGATCTATGCCCGGAAACGGTCTGGGGCTCAGCCTGGCTCAAGCGATTGTTCATGCGCATGGAGGAGAGATAACTGTAAAGAGCCACCTGGGCAAGGGGAGCACATTTACCATTATTCTACCTCGCACATCCTTCCAAAACTAGAATCCATTACGACATTACCAAAAGATAACCTTCAGGTAAGCATCTGGTTAACAACGTGTTTTATTGTACAGTTGTATTCGGGTAGGCCGTAACCCCTCAAGGGTTTCTGACTATGGATATGAACATAAAGGCCGTGACTATGGTTAAACGCCATCAAGATAGGCGACGCGTTGGTTAAGCAAGGGGGATAACGTTTTCTGGTGGGCACAATGATAAAGATCGTACAAGTCTTCCCTGCTATTGCCATCTTGTTGCAACTCGTGGGTATATTAGATCACTCTTTGTGGAGCCCTGATGAGCCAAGGGTTGCAGAGATCTCTCGGGAGATGGCAGTAAGCGGAGATTATCTCATGCCGCATTTCTTGAACAGGCCATTTTTAGAGAAGCCGCCTTTGTATTTTGCCACAGCAGGCGTCTTTTATCGCGTTTTTGGAACTACTTGTGAGGGTGTGGGCAGATTTGCATCAGTCATCTTTGCTATCGGGACCTTGCTTGTGGTGTTCTTTGGCACAAGGGCCATTTATACAGAACAAACAGCAGGACTTTCTACCCTTATCTTAGCAACTTCTTTCAAATTTTTTGAGATCTCCCACAAGATGATGGTAGATATCGCACTTTGCTTTTTCATTACTGCTGCCTTGTTTTCATTTGCCCTTGCATATAAAGATAAATCATCCTGGGGATATAAACTCTTCTGGATCAGCCTTGCTCTGGCCTTTATGACAAAGGGGCTTATTGGTATTGGAATACCACTGGCGGTAGTCATCCTCTTTGCCCTATGGCAGGAAGATTTTTCTCTTATAAACCCGCATGAGCTCTCCACGCTCACAACCAAGGATGAAAACATGCTCGGGCCGAGAGAAACATCTGTCCCTGGGAACCGGTCCCTGATCCCCAACCCCTATCTTCATATAAAAAAGATGTGGGTCCTTCCAGGCATACTCCTGATAGCTTTGGTAATGATTGCCTGGGGATGGGTCTTGTACACAAGAGGTGGCGTTGATTTTCTAAGGACATTTTATTTCTATAATCAGTTCGGGAGATTTTTCCATGGGGGCAGCTATCTTGGCGGGCATATAAGGCCATTTTACTACTATCTCACCACCGTATGGACTGATGCTGCCCCCTGGTTTCTCCTTTTGATCCCTGCCTTTATCAGCACAAGGAGGCTAGAGGATACAACACGCTTCATGTATGCATGGTTTTTAGCCGGGCTTATCATTTTAAGTATTTCTTCAACAAAGAGAGGCCTGTACTTTTTGCCCATGTATCCTGCCATGGCTGTGATAATAGCCCAGTGGATGTCTAGTATAATAGAAAAGGGGGCTGTGGGTTGGCAAAAGTTATTCTTGTGGTTTGTAATGGGACTTATCCTTTTAGCTGGTTTGCTGGCACCTTTTGCGTATGTAAAGTTGGGCGGTCTTTGGTGGATTGCTTTTGTTATGCTTGGGCTTACGATAGGTATATTCTGGTATATATGGGTGCATAGCAGAAAACCTTTTCCTTTGGTCATTCTTATAAGCTGGGCCTTGTTACTGTTGCTATGGACCCCTTTGCTTATTCCTCGAATTGATCAGGAAAAGGACTATAAGCCTTTTTTTGAGGATATGGGAAAGGTGGTATCTGATAAGCATGTGATAGGCTGTCAGCTCACGGAGACCGTAGAGGCCCTGTGTTTATTTTATGGCGGGGTTTATGTGGAAGACATTGAAGATAGAGATATTTTTGCAGAGATAATCAGGGAAGGGGATTTGCAGCATGTACTGATCCTGCCGAGCAGGGTAGATGCCGGGATAAAGGAGCTTATGGGATCAAGGGGGAAGTGTGTTCTGAAGGTTGATGGTCGTGCAAGAAGGAAGATAGAGCTTTGGAGAATAGGAAACAAACAAAATTATTAGGATGGATCTTGTGTGTTGCTGTTGTGATATGTTGCTATCACCTGGGGCAAAGGGCATTGTGGGACCCTGATGAAGGAAGATATGCAGAGATAGCCCGCGGGATCCTTGTCGAAAACGACTGGATGACCCCACATCTCAATTACCTGCTCTATTTTGAAAAACCCATGATGTTCATGTGGATGGTCGCAGCAAGCTTCAAGATTTTTGGTTTTAGTGAGTGGGCAGCAAGGCTTATCCCTTGCCTTAGCGCCCTGGGAGGCATAGCGCTTATCTGGCTAATGGCAAGAGATCTCTGGGGGAATAGGGCTGGGATTGTTGCTTCCTTAAGTCTTATAACATCCATTGAATATTTTATTTTAGCCAGGACAGTGGATATAAATATGACGCTCACCCTTTTTATTACAGCGACTATGGTGTTTTTCTGGCTTGGACACAAGCAAGGGAAAGGGACATATTATCTCCTTGCATGGGCATGTGCCGGTCTTGCTGTTCTGACAAAAGGACCAATAGGTGTCATTTTGCCCCTTGGGGGCATTGGCCTTTACATCATTATAACCAGACAGTGGTCATCTATAAAGGAGTCAATGCCCATTGTTGGGATCATGGTTTTTCTTGCAGTCTCACTCCCCTGGTATGTGACAGTATGTCTTAAGAATCCTGATTTCTTTTCCTTCTTTTTTATAGATCAGAATATTATGAGATATGTCACTAATGAGTGTAGGCGTTACCAGCCATGGTGGTATTTTTTCCCTGTGATTATAGGTGGTTTTCTCCCATGGTCTGTGCTTATTCCAGAGGCTATAAGGAGGGCCTTTACAGGCAAAGGAAACAGGAAGGTACCAGGTGAGATTTGGTACATAGCCAGCTGGTTTGGAGTGATATTTCTCTTCTTCAGCCTTTCGAATTCAAAGGTTGCTACCTATGTGCTTCCCTGTTTCCCGCCTTTGAGCCTGTTTATTGGATATTTATTCAGGGAGAATTACAAGAGAAGTAGTATAGGCTTTATCTGTGCAGCCTTTCTATGGCTGGTTCTAGGCGCGGGCTTAATTCTATATCCTGAACTTGTATCAGGGGGCATACTTAAGGTATCAGATAATTTAGTCCCGCTTATGGATATAGGCTGCATAATGGGAGTAATCATCCTTGTTGGGACATTTGCAGGTGTCTGGCTGGGTAAAAGATACAATGCAGTTGCCGGGTTTGCATGCCTTGGAATAGCGTTTATGATCGTAGTGATTTCCTTTGCACCAAGATGGGACTACCTTCGTTCCACAAAGGCCTTAATCCACCACGTACCCGAAGATGCAAGGCTTTGTGCCTATGTCAGATATTTTCCGTCTTCAAGCTTTTATGCTGAAAGGAGGGTATATCTAGTGGACAGCAGGGGGGAATTGGTTTTTGGTCAAGCAAGATGCACGGAAAAAGAATATATCATGACAAGGCCTGAATTTTATACATTTATGAAACAGGAAAGAAATGTCTACTGCCTTGCCTATGATAAATATCTAGGTCTCATTAAGGAAAATGTCCCTGGGCTTGTCATGGCAGGTCACAAAGGTGACCTTTGGTTAGTACGCGGGCCCAAGGAGTAGGATCAGGGCAGATAAAATATATTTATACAAATTCAATTGTTCTGTGGTAGCATACTAGCGAAAATTATTATGCTAGTAAACCAACAAGGAGTACTAGATGAGTGAATTCATACCAATGAGCAGGCCATTTATTGGCCAGGATGAGATCGATGCAGTAACTGAGGTCTTGCGATCCGGATGGATTACCACAGGGTCTAAGTGTAAGGAATTTGAGGACAGGTTTGCAACCCTGACTGGTGCAGGATATGCCCTGTCTTTAAGCTCCGGCACAGGTGGTATGCACCTTGTATTAAAGGCCCTTGGTATTGGAAAAGGCGATGAGGTGATAACACCTTCCATGACCTTTGCATCCACAATAAACCAAATCGCTCTTTCAGGGGCGAGGCCTGTCTTTGCAGATATAGACTATGATACCATGCTCATAAAACCAGAAGAGATAGAAAGGCTTTTGTCCGTGCATACAAAGGCAATAATCCCTGTACACTTTGCAGGTGCGCCTGCTGATATGGATGTGATAGAAGGCCTTGCGGGCGATATCCCTGTTATAGAGGATGCAGCCCATGCCATAGGGACCATGTACAAGGGGGGGCATATAGGATCAAGGGGCAACATCGCTATATTCTCTTTTCATCCCATAAAAAATATCACCACAGCAGAGGGCGGGATGGTGGTAGGTGGTGATGAGGCATTTATGGAACGTTTGAGGCTGCTCAGGTTTCATGGGATTGAACGTGATGCATGGAAGCGCTATGGCAAGGCATCTGACCCGACATATGACATAATAGAGCCAGGATTTAAATACAACATGACAGATATTCAAGCCTCGCTTGGTCTTGTGCAGATGGATAAATTAGAAGAGATCACCAAAAGGCGCACAGAGATCGTGGAGCTCTATATACAGGGGCTGTCTGATATAGATGGGATTGATTTGCCGGGCAGGCCTACTTATGAGCACAGACACGCCTGGCACTTATTTGTAGTAAAGATTAGATCCTTAAGCAGGCATGATTTTATGGAGGCACTTGCAGAAGCGAATATCGGTTATGGTCTGCATTTCCCTGCTTGTCATAAGTTGACTTATATAAGAAATATGTTTGGCGAGACCAAATTGCCTGTTACAGATGAGCTTGCCCCGCGGATATTAAGTTTGCCTCTATATCCTGGTATGAGCGATGCTCAGGTCCAGACAGTGATAGCTGCAGTAAGGAAAATTCTCGGTTGAAAAAGGGGATTATACTAACACTGGCACTTGCAATGGTTGCCTTCACGTCTGTGGGTATGTGGGGGGATATAATAGAAGCAGGTCCTGCATTAAAGGGCTTTTCATGGTATTTGATACCAGTCATAGCCATGTTTGGATTTGGCAATGATTTTATCAAGTTTTTGAGGTGGCATATATACTTGGCCAAGATGGGTATAGATATAACATTGGGGAAGAGCCTTATGATCTTTTTATCAGGTCTCTCTATGAGTGCAACCCCTGGCAAGATGGGCTTCTTGATCAAAAGTCAGATGCTTAAGTCCATAACCAATCGTAAGATTATTACCACATCGCCTGTTATTATAGCAGAGCTATACATGGATTTGATATGTCTTGCTATGATCTCTTTATTAGGTATAGGCCTTTTTAGTAAGGGCATATGGGTTGCGCTTATCCTTTGTGTGCTACCTGCTATATGTCTTATCCCACAGGTGGCAGATACATTGATAAAGATCCTGTCGAAGTTGCCTGTGTTCTCCGGCAGGACACATGATTTAAAGGATGCCTTAGATAATATGTTTAGATTGTTTGGGCCCAAGGTTGTTATCATGAGTTTTATTATCACCCTGATTGCATGGACTAGCGAGGGTGTTGCCCTGATGCTTATCATAAAGGGTCTTGGCCTTGAGATGGGGATTATAAAGGCGACTTCTATATTCGGATTTTCTACTCTTATTGGTGTATTGTCCATGCTTCCAGGCGGGTTAATTGTTACAGATGCAAGCCTGATGGGGTTGATTGTCCATGCAGGCATCCCTGCTACACCAGCAGCCTTGGCTGCTATCATGGCCAGGGTATTTACACTGTGGCTCGCTGTTCTCATAGGCAGTATCTGTCTTATCAAAAATAGAAATTATATATATGGCTACATAGAGGAGGTATAAATGGGCCAGGAAAAGATATCTGTTGTCATCCCGGTGTATAATGAGGAGCAGACCTTGAACAGGCTATTTGAGAGGCTAACACCTGTGATGGAATCTTTAAACAGGGACTATGAAATAATACTTGTGGATGATGGCAGCACTGATAATTCTCTGGATATAATGTTAAGGCATATAGGCGACAGGATAAAGATAGTAGAGCTTACCAAGAATTATGGACAGCATGCCGCAGTATTTGCCGGGTTTGAAAACAGCACAGGGGGTATTGTCATTACCATGGATGCAGACCTGCAGAACCCGCCGGAAGAGATACCCAGGCTTGTGATGACTATGGAGAATGGCAATTATGAGGTTGTGGGCACAGTAAGAAGGTCAAGGAAGGACTCCATATTCAGAAAGATCCCGAGCCGGATTGTAAATGGGATTACAAGGCGCATCACTGGTGTTAATCTGAATGACTGGGGCTGTATGCTTCGGGCATACAAAAGACATGTGGTGGAGTTTATGGTAGAAAGCCAGGAGCACTCCACATTCATACCAGCGCTTGCTACCTCATTTGCCAAGGATATAACAGAGATAGAGGTGGCCCATGAACAGCGTTTCGCAGGCGAGTCCAAGTATTCTTTGGCAAAATTGATATCCCTGCAATTTGATTTGGTCACCTCATTTTCCGATTTTCCCTTAAGGCTCATGCTTTACCTGGGATTCTTGTTTGCAGTACTAGGTGTAGGCTTCGGCGTTGTCTTAATGATTGCAAGGCTGTATTTTGGTGCGCTATGGGCTGCAGAAGGCGTGTTTACATTGTTTGCAGTCCTATTCTTCTTTGTGGGTGCACAGTTCCTCGCCTTTGGTTTAATGGGAGAATATGTTGGGAGGATATATGAGGAGGTGAAAAAGAGGCCGCCATATACCATAAGGAGGATACATCAAGATTGAAGGCATGTGTATTCGCATATCATAATATCGGTCTTATTGGCATAGATGCCCTGATCAGATATGGTTTTGAGATTCCTTTAGTATTCACCCATGATGATAATCCAGAAGAGAATATCTGGTTCGGCTCTGTGGTAAAGATCTGTGAGGAAAAATCTATAGAATATGTAACGCCAAAGACCCCAAATTCTCCATTATGGATAGAAAAGATAAAGGCAATATCACCTGATATCATATTCAGTTTTTATTATAGGCATATGATATCAAAAGATATACTCGCTATTCCGAAAATGGGTGCTTATAATCTTCATGGCTCTTTGTTGCCTGCATATAGAGGGAGGTGTCCTGTAAACTGGGTCCTTGTAAATGGCGAGGAATATACCGGGGTGAGCCTTCATGAGATGGTAGAAAAACCAGATGCAGGACCGATTGTTGCGCAAAAAAAAGTGGAGATTTTATTTGAGGATACAGCTTTAACCCTTCATGGAAAACTGGAAGATGCAGCTAGATCTATGCTTGATGAAGTACTACCGGACATAAAAAAGGGGCGTGTCAAAAAGATTTCGCAGGACTTGAGCAGAGGCTCTTACTATGGTGGCAGGACCCCGGAAGACGGCCGTATAGACTGGGGGATGTCTGCCATAGAGATATATAATCTGATAAGGGCGGTAACAAAGCCATACCCCGGGGCATTTGGTTTTTTGCATGATAAAAAGATCATCTTCTGGTGGGGGCTGCCTTATGAGAGAGGTGATATTACACCCGGGATGATATATATAGCAGATGATAAAGTCTCTATCGGGACGGGAAGTGGCATCATGTCTCCCCACGAGATAGAGATAGATGGGCTCAGTCTAAAAGGGGATTCAATGCTAAAATTTTTCAAAGATCACGAAGGAGAGTGTTTGAAATGAAGGTATTAATTCTAGGTGTTAACGGTTTTATTGGCTCCCACTTGAGCCAGAGGATAATAAAGGATACTACCTGGGAAGTCTATGGTATGGATCTTGGGGTTGACAAGCTCGGGTGGGTGCTTGACCATGACAGGTTTCACTTTGTAGAAGGGGATATATCCATAAACAAGGAATGGATAGAATACCACATAAAAAAGTGTGATGTAGTGCTGCCTTTAGTGGCTATTGCTACACCAAAGTCATATATAGAAAATCCATTAGGCGTATTCGAATTAGATTTTGAAGAGAATCTAAGGGTCATAAGACAGTGTGTAAGGTATAAAAAACGCGTGATATTCCCCTCTACATCAGAGGTCTATGGGATGTGCTCTGATCCAAGTTTTGATGAGTATAAGTCTAATCTTATCCTTGGTCCCATAAACAAGCAGAGGTGGATATATTCATGTTCAAAACAGCTTATGGATCGGGTTATATGGGCGTATGGCTCGAGGGGGGAATTGGATTTTACCCTTATGAGGCCTTTTAACTGGATAGGCCCAAGACTAGATTCCATCGAGACTGCAAAAGAGGGTTCATCAAGGGTTGTCACTCAATTTATTGCCTCTCTTGTGTACAAAGAGCCGATAATTCTGGTGGATGGAGGCAAGCAGAGCAGGTCATTTACATATATAGATGATGGGATAGATGCAATAATGAAAATTATCGAAAATGAGGGAGGAAGGGCCACAGGGCAGATATTCAACCTGGGCAATCCTGCCAACAACTGCACTATTAAAGACCTTGCGTATAGACTTTTAGATATGTTTAAGAATCATCCCAAACATAAGAATGATGATAGATACTCTGAGATCAGGGTCCAGGATGCAAAAACATTCTATGGCGATAGTTATCAGGACATATATACCAGGGTGCCGTCTATAGATGAAGCAAAGGAGATCCTTGGCTGGGAGCCAAAGACTGGTCTTGATGATGCGCTAAGGCTTACACTGGATGCCTTTCTGGAAGAAGCTGGCTAAAGATAATGTCTGTCTTAGCCCTTAAGATAGATGTAGATACATATCAGGGGATGAAGACGGGCATCCCGCATATTGTCAAGGTACTGGATAAATATGGCATTCCTGCCAGCTTCTTTATCAGTTTCGGGCCGGACAGATCAGGGCTTGCTGCGCTCCAGCTTTTAAGGCCTAAATTTTTATACAAGATGATAAGGACAAATGCCCCGGGCATGTATGGCATAAAGACCGCATTATACGGGACTATACTTCCTGCCCCTATGATAGGGTTGAGCTTTCCTGAGGATATAAAGCATCTGTCGGAAATGGGTCATGAGGTGGCCTGTCATGCATGGGATCACAGGCTCTGGCAGGATTGGTTGCCTCTAATGAGCAGAAACAGGATAGATATCTGGCTTGACAGGTTGGTGAATGCCTACATGGAGACCCTCTGCGAGAGACCTCAGGGGTTTGGCGCACCTGGATGGCGCATGGATAAAAGGGCCCTTGAGATTATAAATAGATTTGGGTTTAAGTACTTGAGCTGTACAAGGGCGAGCATGCCTTTTATATTCAGAGAAAATGGTATGATTGAGATCCCGTCTAATCTTCCATGCATTGAAGAGGTTGGGACAAAGGGCGTGATAAGGGTGCTTGAAGATAATGCAGACAGCCCTGGCCCCCAGGTATTGCCTGTGCATGCAGAGGTGGAGGGTGGATTGTATGAGAATGATTTCAAGCAGATACTCGATAAAGCCATGTCTCTAGGCTATAATATAGAAAGGATTGATAATATTGTAAAAGATATTGATAGAAAAGGTCTTCATATGAGGGGGCTGCAACAGGGTTTTATCCCTGGTAGGGCATTCAAATGTAGTGTATAATATCGAAGACACTTTAAGGTGTATAGTTAGATAAAGGAGGGATAATAATGCTAAAGAGATTTTCATGTGTCATCACTCTCTGCCTATTGATACTTGCGTCTTTTTCTTCTATGGCCTATGCAGATAATGGCTTTTATGCTGGGGCACAGCTGGGCTATGCCGTATTGACCAGTGATGCCGCCTCTGAGATGGATGATGGTGTATCATTGGGGATCTTTGGCGGATATATGATATCTGAGGATATCTCATTGGAGGCCACCGCTGCATTTTCCAGGCATGATGACGAACCAAAGAAATGCGGTGATCATTCTCTAGATGTCATTTCAGTCCTATTCGGCCCAAGGTTTATCTATTACTTCAAAGATATGAGGGTCTACATGGATGCAGGTTTTGGTATCTATAACTGCGATTATAAGTACAGACCTGAATTACTCCCGGGCTATCCAAGGGATGAAAACGACTTCGAATCTGGTATATACGGAGGTATTGGCATGGATTTTCCTATTTCAGGGCGCATACATGTAGGGCTTGATCTCAAATATCACCATGTCTTTGATAACGAGCTCTTGGACGGCGATATGTTAACACCTGTATTTAGGATAGAAGTGGCTCTATAGGTTGTGTGAAAATAGGCACAGAGGGATAAAGGTATCTGCCAAAGGTGGAAAGGGCAGTTCGTGGAGGTTCAAAGTTCTATGTTCTACGTTTAGTGAATAGAAGTCATGAATGCACAAACCGAAAGACTTCATAAAAGGTTAAAGCAAAGTAGGATCCGTTTCCCTAAACGGGCCGATGAGGGCATCGGCCCCTACAGCTGAATGCTGAGAGCTGATAGCTATTTTCATATAAATCTTTCTATTTAAACCAGCGTACAGGCTCCTTTATGGCCTTTTTTAATTCAGGGTTTTTCCAGCAATCAAATCTGGCCTTTAAGATCCCCAATCTGAGCAGTTGTTTATTTAGAGGCATGTTGTCCATCTTTTCCTTTCTGGCCAGCTTTCGCTGAAAACCTGCCGTAAACTTGAAGAAATCTTCCTCTGCCTTCTTACGGTCTGTATGTACAAGGCTAGCGACCTTACCTGATATGAGTGCACCAACAATACCATAGCCCCAGAAGGGCTCTATCATACCAGAAAGTGTCCCAGCAAGGATCTTGTCCTCCCAGGAGAGACGTGTCTCTCTTGGGAAGTGTCCATTGAATGTATGCCAGTTGGGAAACTCTAATCCCCTTGCATCTTTTAGTATCTTCTTGAATTTTCCGAGATCTCTATCTTCTAGAGGTGTTCGGGAGAAAAGAAGGACAAACATCAAACCATTAAGTGCTGCTGTGTATCCATAATCTACACTGAATCTGCCCATATGGATTGCGCCATTTACCTCTCCTTGTTCCCATGGAATCGAAGCCAGATACCCATAAGTGGAGCTATATCTTACTCCAACCAGATCATAGACCTCTTTGTATAGGCCTGTGGCTATTATGCTCCCAGGAGGTGCTGACTTAAGTTCATCTGGGGTTAGATTTTTATTAAATGAAAATTTCACTCCTTCATTCAGTGCTATCTCATATAATTTTACATCAATAGAACTGTTGCGGGGTCCCCTTTCTACGTTGTATGCAACTGTATTATTTACATATGGTGGAAGGGTCATACGCTTAGCATTATACCAAAAGGATGGATATGTATCTGTGGGATAAAAACTCTCTGAGAGATCTATTCCTATATAATCCCATGTTTCTTTGGGCTGAAGAGGGGTAGTATGAATAGAAGGATGTAAATTTTTTGCTCCACCTATGCTCTCTTCTCTATCATAGATGGTTATTTTGAAGCCTTGTCTTGCCAGGTTTATAGCTGCTACCATGCCTGCCAGCCCTGCACCATATATGAAAACTTCACTCATATCTCACCTCCTTAAGCCATCTTTGGCATAAGATCTTTAGGTATGGGGATAATATAATAATTACAGGTAGAACTTGATACAATATTACCTGATGTATCAGAGATCGACATATCCAGCACCCAATCACCCTTGCCCTTTTCTTCAATTGGTTTGATTTTGGTCATAGCTTCTTCTTTGTTTATGCTCAGATCGCATATGAGATCGTCTACAGCAGGTTTTAGATATCTTATGGACATCCCTTTGTTTATTGGGACAAATTGTTCAATACCATACGTGCAAACGAAGAGGGCTGCACCAGAGATCTCCATAAGCATAAATTGTGTCCCAGCATAAACTATTCCTACATGATTAAGATGTTTTTCTTTTACAGGTATTGATAACCTTACGTGGCGCTCTTCCAGGAGATCTACACTGATGTCACTCATCTTTACCCATGGTATTGTATCTGTAAAAGATGACCTTAATGACATATAATCCATGATTAACCCCCTTGACTAACAGATATTAAGAATTAAATTATAGTTTGGTAAGAAATATTAACAGATGTTGAATATAAAATCAATCATGATTGCAGCGATTCAGCATTCAGCTATCAGTGAGATAAAGAAAGCAACTAATGTTCACACGTTCAACCTGTTGTTGAAATCTGATCTGTCTGAGGCGGAAGTGCCGAGGGCTTCCTATGAGAAAAGTCCGATCTTTAAAAATGAGGGTAGCTCCTGTGATTAGTACTATTGACATCTTATGTGAATGTTAGATAGCATTAAAGACTTCTTACAAGCATTAGGAGATAGGCAATGTTAGAAATGGTATCAGATGGCTTTAAAAAGGCTCACCATCTACTTCAAGGTAAAGCCATTATTACGGAGAAGAACATTGAAGACGCGCTGCGGGAGATACGTGTTTCTTTGCTTGGGGCAGATGTGGAGTTTCATGTAGTAAAGGCGTTTTTAGATAGGGTCAAGATAAAGGCCCTTGGAGAGATTGTCCAAACCAAGGTCTCTCATGGAGGAAAGAAGCTAAAGGTCACTCCCCACCAACATTTTATCAAGATATGTTACGACGAACTGGTCTCACTTATGGGACCTGTGGACTCATCACTTGCCTTTGGTCCCAGGGCGGTTACTGTCATTATGATGGTGGGGCTTCAAGGCAGTGGTAAGACTACTACAGCAGCAAAGCTTGCGAGATATCTTGAGAAGCAGGGCAAAAAGCCTATGATGGTTGCTGCAGACATATATAGACCAGCAGCTATAGAGCAGCTAAAGGTTCTTGGTGGGCGATTGGATATACCTGTTTTTTATGCCCCTGGAAAGAATCCGCCACAGATTTGCAAGGATGCATTAGATGCCGCCCAATTTAAGGGTTGTAATGTGGTGATATTTGATACTGCTGGTCGCAGCATTATAGACGAAACATTGATGGAAGAGCTTGAAGAGATCAAGGATGCTACCAATCCTGATAATATATTGCTTGTTGTAGATGCTATGATAGGTCAGGATTCTGTAAATGTGGCAAAAGAGTTTGATCGCAGACTTGATATGAGCGGCTTTATCCTCACGAAACTAGATGGCGATGCAAGAGGTGGCGCTGCCCTTTCTATAAAAGAAGTAACTGATAAGCCTATAAAGTTTATAGGCATAGGTGAAGCTCTGGATCGCCTAGAGGAGTTTAGACCTGAAGGGCTTGCTTCTAGAATACTAGGCTATGGCGATGTAGTAGGTCTGGTAAAAGACTTTGAAGATGTGGTGGACGAGAAGGCTGAAGAAGATGCTGAAAAGATACTTAAAGGGGACTTTACGTTTGATGAGTTTCTGAAACAGCTAAAGATTATCAAGAAAATGGGTTCTCTTTCCGATATAGTAGAGAAGTTGCCGCTTGGCATGGGCGCTTTGCCCCAGGGCCAGGGAGTGGATGACAAGGAATTGATAAGGGTCGAGGCTATAATAATGTCTATGACCCCATATGAGAGGACGCATCCTGGTTGTTTGGATGATAGTCGTGTCACAAGGATTGCCTCTGGGAGCGGGCAGGCCAAGTCGCAGGTGGTAGAACTTGTTAATAGGTTCAAGACCATGCGGCAAGTTATGAGGAATCTAGGCAAAGGGCTTACAGGAAAGAAAAAGGCATTGGCCAGACTGGGAATGGGTGATGAAAATATCGCGGATCTATTAGGGGGGGGTATTCCAAGACAGAAAAAGCAGGCATTGGTTGATTTGAAAAAGAAGAAGAACAAAAGAAAGACAGCAAAAAAGGCAAAAAGGAAAAACAGGTAAAAAATTGTGCACAAAGATTTTTGATACATACCTTGGGTAGGGTATTTTATGGACGATATTGAACGCTTGCGACAGGAATTATCTGTAATGAAAAAGGTTAATCAAGCGATCAGGTATGCCCCTGATATAAAAGCAGTGGCTAGCGCTATACTAGATATTGTAATCGAAGAGACTGCAGCCGAAAATGCATCAATTATGATGCCCTCATTTGATAAAACATGTCTTGAGATTCGAGCTGCAAGGGGTGCCAGGGATTTGCGGTCACGATATTCTGAAGATCCCATAGGAGATGTATTTTCAATAGGAGAGGGTATTGCTGGCATGGTTGCCCTTAGCAAAGAACCTATTATTATTACTGACACAAGAGAAGATCCACTGTTTCAATCAAGGGATATCAAGGTAAAGATAGGCTCTATGTTGAGTATACCCCTTTTATATGGAGATAAAGAACTCGTGGGCGTACTGAATTTGAGTCATTCAGTCCCAGAGGTGTTTACTGAGTCTGATCTGTCCTTGTTGGATGTCCTTGTTCATCCTGCTGCACTAGCATTGAGAAACGCAAGGACTATGAGTGATATTGAAGACATAAATAAGATGTTAAGAGAAGACCTCTCCATGACAGATCGGGCGCTTGAGGAATTTGGGAGAAAGATCTTTAAGATCTTCAATTATATGTCTATTGGCATTCTCACTGTCAGCCCTGATGGTGTAATTACCACTATCAATAAAAAGGCAGTTGAACTTTTTCATTTAAAGTCAGGAGATAATATACGTGAATTTATAGACACTGATATAATAAATGATGCAGGACCTGAAATGAAAGATAGGTCCATAGATGTATCTCTTCATGGGCGTGTCTTGAATCTTGAACTAGCAATACTTCCCCTTAAACCAACCTGGCAAACCCTGATATGTGTTAGAGATGTAAGCGCAGAGAGATTTAAGGAAAAGGAGCTTACCCGTGTTAAGGATCAATATAAGGATATGGTAGAGAATGCCATTGATGCTGTTTACATAATAAGAGATGGACGTTTCTTGCTCACCAACAAGAAGTTGCAGGAGATGCTTGGCTATGACGCTGAAAATTTTTTAAATAGGCACTTTAGACATTTTGTAACACTGGGGTCCATAAAGACAATTACTGAGGCACTAAGATCCAGACAAGGAAATATATTCATACCAAATCTGGAGATCCAGGGGATAAAGAAGGATGGCAGAAGGCTGGATTTGGAGATAAGCATAGGAAGATTGATTATAGAGGACAGGCCTTGTTTTGTAGGTGTAGTAAGGGATATTACCAGTAAAAAGGAGTTGCTAAGTCTTAAATCCAGATTCTTAAATATCGCATCTCATGAGATTAGGGCGCCCCTAACTGTAATAAAGGGGTATGCAAGTATGCTCTCAAAAGTTGGAGAAAACAATTTCTCAAGCGAACAAAGAGACTTTATTTCAGAGATTCAGAGACATTGCGGAAAACTTTTAGAATTTAGTAATTCCCTTTTGGATTTTGCCAGACTCAATTCAGATAAGATAAAAATGTATAGACACCCCTTAAATATCCTGGATCTGATAAGGCATACGATACGTGATCTTCAGATCAGGGCAAATGATAAGGGTGTATCGCTAATTCTTGAGTCAGACCAAGACATACCGGAGGTCTATATAGATCCCATAAGGATTGAGCAGGCCCTTACAAATCTGGTTGATAATGCTATAAAATACTCACCTAGAGGTGATACAGTGCATATTCGGGTTAATCATATAAAGTCTAGAGAGACGAAATCTATTAGTGATCTTTTTGCCCATGGTCGTGTGGTAATATCGATCATGGATCAGGGGCCTGGCATTAAACCAGAGGAGGCAAGGTCTTTATTCAGTGAATTTTATGTAGGTGAGGTGGGCAGGGCCAAAGGTGGCATAGGTTTAGGACTTGCTATAACCAGAGAGATAATACATGCCCATGGAGGCGAGGTCTGGGCAGAGACTTCCAACAAAGGTGGGCATTTTGTTGTAACAATTCCCTTGAGTCCTCAAGATAATTAATGTATTCTATCAAATACTTAAGTTCAGAAAAATAGGCAGAAAATATGGCTACAGAAAAGATTGGTATAATGGTAGTAGATGATGAGGATGGGATTAGAAAGTATATCTCAAAACTCCTAACCAAAAAGGGATACGATGTGATAGCATCTCCAGATGCCAAAGATGCATTGGAGAAGCTACGTTTGGGAAGTGAAGTCTCCCTTGTTATACTGGATATCTTGATGCCTGATATGGATGGTCTGGAGGCTTTGGGTGAGATAAAGAAACTATCAAAAGATTTACCAGTAGTGATGCTCTCCGCTCTGGGTCAGACAAAGACTATTGTAAAGGCCATGAAGGCAGGCGCAACAGATTATCTTGTAAAGCCATTTGAGGAGGAAGAGCTTGAACTTGCTGTATCTAAGGCCCTTGAAAAGAAGCGGTTACTGGCTGAGATATCCAGCCTAAAGAAAAGACTTAGAGCCGATGAGCAAAAAGGTGAGTTTGTATTTGTCAGCCCCAAGATGCAGAGGATAAAAGATAGCATTGAACAGGTAGCAGATACAGATGTAAGCATATTGATACAAGGAGAGAGTGGTACGGGCAAGGAATTGGTAGCAAGGTCTCTCCACTACAGTTCGAGCAGGGCAGACAAACCATTTGTAAAGGTGAACTGTGCTGCTCTACCCACAGAGCTCCTTGAGTCAGAACTCTTTGGATATGAAAGAGGGGCTTTTACCGGCGCATACAGAGCAAAGGCAGGGAAGTTTGAACTGGCAAATAATGGCACAATATTCCTGGATGAGATTAGTGAGATTGCTTTGCCTATACAAGCAAAGTTGCTCCAAGTGCTTCAAGATGCTGTTTTTGCTAGATTGGGTGGGAAACAAGATGTTCATGTGAATGTTAGGATTATCACTGCCAGCAATAAAGATTTAAAAAAGGAGGTGGAAGAGGGCAAGTTTAGAGAGGATATATATTATAGACTAAATGTAGTGAATATATATGTACCTTCTTTGAAAGAAAGGATCGAAGATATCCCACTTTTGTTTGAATATTTTCTAGATATATATAATGAAAAGTACGGTAAGATGATACATGTAGACAAGGATGAGATATATCCATTGTTGTTTGATTATAGCTGGCCTGGTAATGTTAGAGAGCTTAAAAATTTAGTAAAGCGTTTGGTGATTCTAGAGGGTATGAATGATTTCAAAAGATATCTGATAGAGAGTGACTCTATTGGACACAAAGGGCATCAAGGCAGAAGATATCAAGGGAGACCCAGAGATAATACCCCTGATGGCATGGGTGTGATTCCTCTGAAAAAGATAGCAAAAGATGCCTCGATGAAGGCAGAAGAAAAAATGATTTTAAAGGCCTTGCAAGGCACCAACTGGAACAAGAAAAAGGCCGCGCAGATACTTCAAATTAGTTATAAGGCCTTGCTTTATAAGATAAAAGAGTGTGGGATAGAAGGATAAATCTACAACAAACCTGGAATGAAGATTTAACCAATCATTATTTTTTAGTAATCTTGAAGTAGTCGAGAGGCAAAGAAAATTAGCTTCACTTTTTACCTCACGATTTAGTAGAGTTAAGGAAAAGACGTTTACACATTTTCATCCTTTCCGCCCTTGGCGGATGGCTGCCATGCAGGCATGGTAGTTTATATTATTGAATTATAATTAAAGAAGATGAAGCCGATATTTATAAAAGATGTTAGAAGAATAGGAGAAGTATAAATACACTTGATATAATAGAGGTTATACTGAAAATGTGCTGTATGGAGAAGCCCTTTAATAGGTTTAGATACATGGGAGATAGTATATTCGCAAACACACTGTGTAGTTGTAGGTATGTCCAGGGATATGACATTTTAGAGGAATGTCATGTATACTGAGTTCTTTGGGTTAAGAAAAAAACCATTTAGTATTACCCCTGATCCAAAATTTTTGTACTTGAGTCCTGCCCACAAAGAAGCCCTTGCTCACTTAATCTATGGGATCAGGGAGAATACAGGTTTTGTTGTTATTACAGGCGAGGTAGGCACTGGTAAGACCACTATCATGAATGCACTCTTAATGAGGATACCCGCCCGCATGCCCAGGGTTGTAATAAAAAATCCAAACATAAGACCAGAAAACCTTTATTTTCTCTTGGGTGAGGCCATAGGAATACCTGAAGATAAGAGATCAAGAAAATATTTACATGATTATGAAGATCGCCTCAAGGAGATCGGAGGAGCTCTTCTATTAGTAGATGAGGCTCAGGGCCTTTCTGTTGAGATGTTGGAAGAAATAAGGTTGCTCTCCAATATAGAGACTCCAAGAGAAAAATTGGTTCAGATAATGCTCCTGGGACAACAAGAGCTCAACGAAAAGTTAAAGAAGCATCAACTGAGGCAGCTTAGACAAAGGATAGGTATTAAATACCATATCCCGCCTTTAGATAGTGTTGAAACTGTAGATTACATAGAACACAGGCTTAATGTAGCAGGTTATGAATCAAAGGCAAAGCCTATATTCACATCTTCTGGTATGGCAGAGATATATAAGCAAACCAAAGGTTTCCCAAGGCTTATAAATATACTTTGTGATAATGCCATGCTTGCAGCTTATACCGAAGATACCCACCAGATAGGTGCCAAGCTTATAAAAAGGGTTGTCTCAGATATGGAAGGTACTTATGGAAAGACGAACATGCCTTCCTCAAGATTATCTGCCCCCCATAAGCGGATAAGAGTGAATCTTAATTGGTTGATGTTCTCGATATTAATAACTGCCCTCTGTGGGGGAGGAGTTGTTGCATGGCACTTACTTCCTAGATCAGCACATTATAGTAATGTATCTTTTATAGATATGGCTGCACCTCAGACCACAGTGGCTTCAGATGGATTAACCAGTGGGTCAAGTGGGGTCTATCAATCCTCAGTGCCTGATAAGAGTACAAATGCAAATCTCCAAGATACTCATGCAGATGTCACAGTTAGCCGGCAGGCCAGAGTGGATTCCCCTAATCAAAATATAATCTCCCAAGGTACTTATGGAGACACAACAATTCCTCCAATTCCACCTCCACTTATTGATCAAGAAAGGCCAAAAGAAGTATGGATTACTGTAAAAGAAGGGGATACGCTAGCTGATATTGCAATAGAACATTACGGCAAGGTAAATGATGAAATATTAAAGGATGTTAAAGAAGCTAATCCGGGGATAGAGGACATAGACATAATCTATGAAGGACAGAAGATATTAATACCCAGCATATCCAGCTCAACAAGCACCTTATATAGTGTAAGTGTAGCATCCTATCACAGTATAGAAGAAGCCAAAGCAGTATTTAGTCACCTGATTAGTAAAGGGTTTAATGCTACAATATACCCCTATGTAGACCCTCAAGGTAGGAATTGGTATAGGTTAACAATAGGTGTATTTGATACAAAACAGGAGGCAATTTCATATTCCAAGACCCTTGAGGAAATGGGATTTTTGTATGTAAAGCCTGTTAAGATTAGCATGGAGGATTGATATTGTTAGGCGCTTAGTGGTAAAGTTCTTGCAAAAATGGCAAAAGAATTTATTGTCATGTCCGCAAAACCTTTTGTTTAAAAGACTTGCGACGTTTTTTAGGAAATTCAACTTCTTAAAACTTATAGCGAGGCTCTGTTTTTAGTTTTGTAATTATTCAGGTTCAAAGTTCCGGGGTTCAGGGTTAAGCTGATGAAAGAGAGGTTCGATTCCGAGATGAATGCGGAGTTCATCCGGTTCTTGCGGTGCGCCAGATAGGTTTTGCACGGAAGTCCAGAGTAAGCTTCGAAAGGTGATGTTTATCCGCTATGCAATTGCATATGTGATATTCCCAGGGGGATTTGGCACCTTGGATGAACTTTTTGAAGCCCTTACCTTGATCCAGACAGATAAGATCAGGCCATTTCCTGTAATTATGATAGGGAAGGACTACTGGGCTGGACTGTTGGATTGGATAGATAATACCATGTTAAAAGAGGATAAAATAACACCAGAAGACAGGTCTATTATAAAGATTGCGGACTCTATTAAAGATGTAGTGGAGATCATAAAGAATTCTATTGAATGATGCGGTAATGTCTGTTGATAGTCCATAAATAAGTCGTCAGTCAACAGTCGATAGTCAGAAAGGCGATTGCAGGTTCAAAGCTGATAAGGGCTAGAATTATTGGCTTTTACTTCTTTCTGTATGTATACGTTAAAGTTCATACCCTGCCAGATTGTTAGCTATTCGAGGACTGGGTGAAATGTAGCACGAAATATTGTTTTGGCTGAACGCTGAGTGCTGATCGCTGAAAGCTTACTATGGTTTTCACATTTCTTTTGACCTTTTGTATGCAGCAAAGACTGCATCCATAACCGCAGACCTAAACCCCCTTTTTTCTAAGACTGATATGCCTTCTATTGTAGTGCCTGAAGGTGATGTTACCATGTCTTTTAATGATCCAGGATGATTGTTGGTCTCCAGCACTAACTGGGCTGATCCCTTTAGTGTAGCTGCTGCTATCTTTAATGCAATATCCCTGGGCAGCCCTGCCCTTACCCCTCCATCTGCTAGGGCCTCTATAAACATAAAGCAGAATGCTGGCCCTGAGCCAGAAAGCCCAGTTATGGCATCCAAGAGGTTTTCTTCCAGACTTATGCATATTCCAACTGCAGAAAATATAGTGTTTGCCACTTGTATGTCTTCATCAGTGCAGGCCCCAGAGCATGCTATACCAGATACACCTTCTAAGACTAGGGCAGGCGTATTAGGCATTACCCTGATTATCCTGGCATCTTTACCTAATCTATTTGATAAGACACTCAAGGCTATACCTGCAGCGATTGATATTACAAGTTTATTCTTTAATAAATCTCTCACTTCATTTACTACTGGTATTATCTTATCTGGTTTCACTGCAAGGATAACCACCTTTGACCTTTTTACTAGGTCTGCAGCCGATGAGGCAACCTTTACCCCTGTTTCCGAGCGAAGATTATCAGTTCTATTTTTTGCTATATCAAATATAATTATGTCATCAGATGTATATACACCTTTTTTTGTCACTCCCTTTATTAAGGCTTGCCCCATATTACCTGCGCCTATGAATCCAACAGGGATCATCATAATTATCCCCCCCTTTCTTAACCTTGAGGACAAGAACTTGCCATAGTTGGTTATATTAGTCAATCATGCGTGATAGTTGTTTATAATTTAACTCTAAATTCTTGTCCTATAAAGGCCGGTATGAAAATACTTGGATACAGTATCTAT
>JAGGYK010000303.1 GCA_021162585.1 Deltaproteobacteria bacterium | reverse complement strand
CTATATACAAAGTTCGATGAAAGAGCAGATCAGGGGAAACATATACAAAGGTGGAATTGCGAGATTAGAGCCCAGCCTGGGAGCCATATTTGTAGATTATGGCAGAGATAAAAATGGGCTACTGTCAATGCGTGATATAAATCCAGGATTTATACCAGGGCTTAAAGATAGCAAAGATTGGAAGAGGTATATCAAAAAAGGCATGGAAATACCTGTTCAGGTGAGCAGAGAAGAAAAGGATAAAAAAGGGGTGCAGCTTACCATGAACCTTTCCATCCCGGGCCGATATATGGTGCTGCTGCCTCATCATAACCTGTCTGGGATCTCCAGGCGGATAGAGGACGAGGCACAAAGAAAGAGGTTAAAGGATATAGTAAACCAGCTCAACCCTCCATCAGGTATGGGACTTATTGTGAGGACCGCTGGAATGGACAGGACAAAGGCAGAGCTTTCAAAGGATCTCAATTATCTCTTAAGGTTATGGAAGAGCATAGAAAAAGAGATGGAGACCTCCTCTTGCCCTGCCCTCATATATCGCGAAGGAGACATCATTATCCGATCCATAAGGGACTATTTCACCCCGGATATCAATGAGATCCTGATAGATAATGAGGAGACGTACAGGAGGGCTGTTTTATTCATGAAGAGCGTGATGCCCAGATATCAGAAGGTCATCAAGCTATATAAACATACAAAAAAACCACTGTTTACCAAGTATGATCTAGAGAAGCAATTGGGGCAGATATACAACAAAAAGGTTTCTCTGTCCTCTGGTGGGTCTATTGTAATAGAGTCAACAGAGGCAATGGTAACCATTGATGTAAATTCAGAACGATCAATAAAAAACAAGGACATAGAACATACAGCGTTTCTAACCAATATGGAGGCTGTATCTGAGATAGCAAGACAGCTGATGCTAAGGGATCTTGGTGGATTGATAGTAATAGATTTTATAGACATGTATTCTAAAGAACATATACATGAAGTAGAAAAGGCCATGAAGGAGGGCCTTAAGGAAGACCGTGCACATGTAAGGACAGGAAAGATATCAAGGTTTGGACTGATGGAGATGTCTCGCGAGAGGCTTTCTCCCACCTTACTGGAGAAAAGCCATATTACATGCCCATACTGCAATGGCACTGGCATAATAAGGTCTGTAGAATCCTCTGCATTCATGGTCTTAAGGAATATACAGCTTTATCTCAATACGAACAAAGAACTTCATCTCACCGTAAGTGTACCAGAGGAGGTTGCCATATATATGCTAAACCAGCAAAAAAGCTATCTGACACGCCTGGAAAAGGAATTTTCAGCAGAGATAAATATATCATTGGATAAAGCACTAAAACGAGGAGAGATGCGGATAGAGGCTATATCTTAAGCGACCTAATAAAGGTTGTGGCATCATGTTTACTCTGAGTAACTGTTGTCTTCTGTAAATAAACGTACATGCCGACCAATCGGCACAAAGATGTACAGAAAAGCCAGAGGTGGTTGAGGTTATTAAACCAAAAAATGACAAAGCTCAAATATCAAATCAAGCCCAAAATCCAAATGCCCCAAAAAGATATGATTTGGGAGAGCGGAGACAGCGATTAGGAGAAACGAATGTCAATGGAGTGAAGCTCAAGAACTCATTTTGATATTCTCCTCCATTTTTCGACCTAAAAATAAATATTTTTGGCATTTGGATTTTGACATTTGAGCTTACTGCAATAAGGCTGCGTCGGGTAAGAGGCTATTTTCAGATAAACCCTCATGTCCTGTCGAACACAACGAACCATGAAAATATCCTCGGGATGGGAACTCTTTCGCTTGCCTGAACCGTTTTTTGATACATCGTAGGCTCGTTTACGGGCGACCTCTATTCGCGCTTCGCGCTCAGAAGGGAGCGATACCCCTTTAAGCAACGCCTAAGGATGTATTAGCAAATCGCGATGGAAGATCCGCTCAAGAGTCCCCCATCCCTCCTCTCATAAGCGATTAAAATCATTTCATATTCCTCTCTAAGCTGAAAGCTGACCGCTGAAAGCTGATAGCTATTTTCATATAAAGCTTAGCTATACTAGGACAGATACCCTAATATAGCTAAACTTAAAAAGAATCTACTTATTCACGTTCTGCCAAAGCGTGGCATTTGCATTTCCAATTCCGCCACATAACATAGCCACTCCATACTTTGCGTCCTTATAGTCTGTCTTCATAATATTATTTAGGGTGATGATAATCCTGGCCCCTGATTCTCCAAGGGGATGGCCTAGAGCTAAGGCCCCGCCCCAGACATTGACATTGTCAAATGGTGCATTCTCTGCTAACCCTAGTTCCCTTAACACAGCTAGCGATTGGCTGCCAAAGGCCTCATTGAGCTCCCATACATCAATATCTTTAACAGTAAGCCCTGTCCTTTTGAGGAGTTTCTGAGCAGCATATATAGGACCAATACCCATTACGGTTGGATCACACCCAGCCATTGCGCCATAAACATACTTGAGATGATAATCCAGGCCCAGTTCGTCTGCCTTGTCCCTGCTCATAAGTAGTAAAGCGCAAGCCCCAGCTGTGAGAGGAGAAGACGTTGCAGCAGTAACTACTCCATCTGGCTTGTATGCGGGGTTCATTGTAGCCATCTGCTCCATAGAAACATTTTCCCTTATCCACTGATCTCTGTCTACTGTAAACTTGGTCCCATCATCTTTTTCACCTTCAATAGAGACAATCTCTTTTTTGAACTTCCCTGCGTTTGTAGCTGCTGCTGCCTTCTTATGGCTCCAGTATGCCATATTTTCCATGTCCTTACGGCTAACATTCCATTTCTCAGCCACCTTTTCTGCTGTAGCACCCATTGGTATGTCTTCAAACTTGTACCTGTTAAGTAATCTAGGTGGGAAGTCCATATCATATGCCATAGGCACCTTCTGCATATCTTCTACACCTGATGCAATATAGATATCACCTTCACCACACATGATAGCCCTTGCTGCATGTTCGACCGCAGCCATTCCAGAAGGACACTGCTGCCCGATACCATTTGTAGCTACTGACTCAGGGTATCCACCTGCCAGCCAGGCCAGCCTTGCAATGTCATTCTGCATCCCAGCCTGATTTGCAGTCCCACAATACACAGCTTCAATATCCTCAGGCTTGACTTTTGGGTTCCTCTTGAAAAGGGCGTCATAAACAGCAGTCAATAATTCATCAGGCCTTATGTTCCTGAACCATCCCTTTTCTGCATGTGCGCGCGCATTTGCAGTCCTTAAACCATCAACGATTACACACTCCTTCATAAAATATCCTCCTATTCGTTTTTTAATACTAGTATATTTTGCTGACCTATCCCAATATCAGCAGAATTATCCTGCCATACTCTAAAATGAATAGCAATTCATTTTTTGCATTTATTTAGAATACATCATTTCTATCTGCTTTTTGTACTTATCATTCACAACTCTCCGTTTTACCTTCAAGGTTGGTGTGAGCTCTCCTGTCTCCACACTAAAGGGTTTATCTAATATGGTGTAATATTTTATCTGCTCATAACGGGGCAGATCTTCATTTACATTGTCAACTTGCTCTTTTATAAGTTCTTTGATCTCAGGACGGTCTATGATGTCCTTCACGGAATCTGCCTGTATCCCTTTTGACTTTGCATACCTTTTTACCTCTTCAAAGTCAGGGACTATTAATGCTGTGATGTACTTCTTGCCATCGCCTGCAAGACATACCTGATCAATGTATGGTCTTGTGGTGAGTGCAAGTTCTATGGGATGGGGGGCAATATTTTTTCCTCCTGATGTAACAAAAAGCTCCTTTTTTCGATCTGTTATGGTCAGGAAGCCCTCATCGTCTATCTCCCCGATATCCCCAGTCTTAAACCAATCGTCTTCAGTAAAGGCATCTCTTGTCTCCTCTGGCATATTCCAATAGCCCTTAAATATCTGAGGGCCTCTGACCAGGATCTCTCCATCTGGGGCTATCTTTTCCTCTGTCCATAAGACAGGTCTACCCACTGTACCTGGTTTTATCTGCAGCTTGTATGCAATTGTGTTATAGGCAAGTGTCAGTTTTAAGGCGCGTATAGGATTAGTAAATGGAGATCTACCCTTTGCCTGTTGTGTCACCATAACATCAACAGTCCAGTCTATCATCTTGTCAACAAACTTATTGTAGACCTTCCCATGCTTACTGAGGTCAAGACCCTGAAACTCCGGTTCGTTAAAGTTTATTACTGGAGAAGTTTCTGTAAGTCCATAGCCTTCATTGAGCTGTATCCCCAGAGATCTGATAAATACGCACACTTCTTTAGCGAGTTTTCCTCCACCAGATACACCCAGTACCAGTCTCTCCATCCCGGCCATTTTCCTGATCCTGTTAAAGACAAGTATATTTGCAATACCAAACTGTAGGAGTTTAAGCGGTGCCATCCTTTTCCCTGTTGCCATACACTCGGTATATATCTCACCCATATGGATAGCCCAATCAAAGACAGCACGATATGGCTTTCTCTGCCTGGATACGGCTGATTGGACAATATCATATGTCTTTTCAAAGAGCCTTGGTATACTTATAATAACATTAGGTCTTATCTCTAAAATATTTTTGGCTACACTCTGGTAATCTTCTGCAAAGGCAAGTATACTGCCCAGGTAAAGCCCTCCTGTATGATAATCACTTGTCCTGCCGTACACGTGGCACAATGGAAGGTGGACCAGGTGTATCAAATGCATATCACGCTCTTTTTGGCGTTTTAGCAGTGTGGAGCTAGAAGACTGGTGTATGTTTGCCACCCAGTTTGCCTGGGTTAGAATAACGCCTTTCGGTTGACCAGTAGTACCTGACGTATATATAATAGAAACCACATTATCAGGTTTTACCCGTTGAATGCGATCCTCAATATCTCTAATGTCTATCTTTTCTCGCCCTATTCTCATTATCTCAAGAAAGGTATAGACACCTTCGGACTTCTCACCATCCCATGGACCCATAGTAATAATGGATGTAATTGGCAGATCTTTCTTCTCCTGTCTTATTTGAAGAATGTCCTCTGCCTTGTCTTGAGTAGATGTGATTACAATCTTTGATCCGCTATCTGACAACATATAGGCCAGCTCATCCTTTGCCAGGGAAGGATAAAGAGGCACTCCTATTGCTCCACATGCCTGTATGGCCTGGTCTGCTATAATCCATCTGGGGCGATCTTCTGCAAAGATGGCTACCCTGTCTTCTTTATTTAAACCCAAGGCCATAAGACCTCTTCCAAACTCGAGCACCTGGTCCCTAGTCTCTTTCCATGTCATGGACATATAATCATCAGTCGGCCGACCATCCTTATCAAATTTCCCCATAAGAAAGGTATACTTATCAGCATACCTCAATGCCTGATTGTGGAACATACCACATAATGTGTCTGTTTTATAAGACATGTTAATACCTCCTAACTTAATTTTTTTAAGGCACTAAAAATTACCTAAGAAATAAAATGATAGCATTACACTTCAAATCCTATACCTCACCATGCCCTGCGAGCACTGACGGAGGATGAAAAAGTATCCAGAAAGCACCCGATTGGATTATCACGTGTATCCTAACTTCTGGATTCTGAATTCTGACTCCTGACTTCTTTTTCATATAAACGCGTATGAGCGATCCACGCTCACAACGAAGTATGAAAACACCCTTCCTAGGGATGGGTTCCTCTCTCGCTTGCCTGCATCGCTCTTTGATACATCCTTTAGGCTTGCTTACGGGCGCTCCCTATTCGCCTTTCAGGCTCAGAAGGGAGCGATACCCCT
>JAGGYK010000205.1 GCA_021162585.1 Deltaproteobacteria bacterium | reverse complement strand
GTAGGGGCCTTTTGCCCTCATCGGCCCGCTTAAGGGAACGGGCCCTACATTGTGATACGTTCATTTTCATACTTTGTTGTGAGCGCGAAGCGCTCATGCGCGTTTATATGAAAAAGTGAACAGTGACGCAGCCGTAAAAAGTCTTTTTACCTTGTCATTTCGAGTGACCTGCCAGCCGGCAGGCAGGAATGACCGATTCACCGAGTTTGACTTTTTACGGATTCATCATATTTAGTGCTTGATGGAGAAGATCTCATCAGATAGTCCTTGATCAAATAAATAGTTGTGAAGCTCTAACTTAATATGATTGCCAATAAAGTCTGTAGCCTCTATCCGGTTTATGAGATAGTTACTACCTACCCATACCATGATGGAGCCTTTGCCTTTTTTTGGAGTAAGCAAGAGATGATCATCTTTTATCTGAACCTCGTAATCTTTTTCTATGGTGTCAAGGCCTGCCATAAATGCAAGGATATTTTGAGACGCTATCTCTTCTGGTATCTCTTGTATGCTAAGCTCATCTTCTTCAGGCAGATAGATCGAGATCTGATTCTCTTTAAGTATAATTATTTGTCTTTGCGGTTTGTAAACATCCATCCGGACATGCCCTGGCTTCTTGTACAAAACCTTGCCCTCGAAGTGGATCTCGCCCTCTTTAAGGCGTTGATATGTTACCTGGTTAAATTCTACTGTAAAATCCTTATAAGATGCATACTTGTGTTGTATATTACTCAATGTAAAGGCATGGATATAGCCTGGTATAATGAAAACAAGACCTAATAATATATATAATACCCTATTCATCCATATCCTCTGGATAAGGCTTTATCAGCACCTTTCTTGGTTTCCCTGCCACATCAGCTGGTCCTACAACACCCTCTCTTTCCATTTGTTCTATAATCCTGGCAGCCCTGTTATAACCTATTCTAAGGTGTCTTTGTATAAGTGAGATAGATGCACTTTTGTTGTTTACCACAAACTCCAGGGCCTGATCATACATCGGGTCATATTCCTGGCTGGAAGTTGAGTTGTTATTTTCCTGTGATATCCGCTCAATATGTTTGTCTATGTCCTCGATATAATCCGGGCCCTTTTGCTCTCTTATAAAGTTTACAACCCTGTCTAATTCCTCTTCTGATACTAATGCACCATGGATGCGTTTAAGATACGGTAAGCCAGGGGATAAAAACAGCATATCCCCTTGCGCCAATAATTGCTCAGCTCCTGATCCATCCAGGATAGTCCTTGAGTCTGTTTTTGAAGGTACCCTAAATGAGATTCGGGCTGGAAAGTTTGCCTTTATAAGACCTGTGATTACATCAACTGATGGCCTTTGGGTAGCTATTATCATGTGTATGCCTGCTGCTCTGGCTATCTGTGCAAGCCTTACGATATACTCCTCAACCTCTCTATTTACTAGCATAAGGTCTGCCATCTCATCTACAACAATTACAATCTTTGGCAAGAGGCCTGGTTGGGTATCTTCTTTCATCGTTGTTGCAAGTATTGTTGGTGCATGCTTATTCATCTTTCTTATCTTGTTGTTGTATGTATCTATAACCTTTACGCTAAGATCTTTAAACAGCCTATAGCGCATCTCTACCTCACCCACAGCCCACTTGAGTATAGCTAAGGCCTCTTTAGCGTCTATCACTACAGGATGCAAAAGGTGTGGGATGCCGTCATAATGGGAGAGTTCTATCCTCTTAGGATCTATCATTATAAATTTTAGTTCTGAAGGGCTACACCTGTAGAGTAAGGACAAGATCATGGTATTTAAACCCACGCTTTTACCTGTACCAGTAGCCCCTGCTATCAGTAGATGTGGCATCTTTGCCAGGTCAGCAACCACAGGATTGCCTTTTATATCAGTGCCCAGGGCCAATGTGAGTGGAGATGTTGAAGTGATAAATTCCTTGCTTGTTATGATCTTTCTTAAATATACTGTCTCGCGGCTACGGTTTGGGATCTCTATCCCTACTGCATTTTTCCCGGGGATTGGTGCTACTACCCTTACAGGTGACGCCTTCAATGCCATGGCCAGATCATCTGCCAGGGTTACGATCCTGTTTATCTTGATCCCTGAGGCAGGCCTGAATTCATACATGGTAATAATGGGTCCTGGACTTATATCCAAAATCTCCCCATCTATCCCAAAATCCTTAAGTTTTGAGGTGATCAGTACTGCGGTTGCCTTTAATTCTTTAGGTGTTATGTATCTATTACGGGACTCAGATTCTCTTAAATATGATAGTGGTGGTAGGTTATAATCCCCTAAAAAATCAAGCGTTGCCTGTAGTTGAATCTTTGTCTTTTCAGGGCCGGATTTCCCCTTTTTATGATCTCCAATATGTATCTCTTTTGCATCTTCTTTATCTCTTCTGGCTTGTTTGATGTCCATGCTCTCAATTGAAGGGGCACTTACATTTGTTTTGTGCTGCCTTAGACTGATTGCCAGGTCTTTTATAGCAGTGTAGACCCTTGATAAATCATAGCCTACTATTAAGGCTGCACAAAGCAATGTAATTAGCAATACAAGAGAGCCCCAGGGATTGAGATAAGTGCTAAGCCCTTCACCTGTAATGGTTCCCAGGGTCCCGCCTGCCATTCTGGAGACATTGTCTATCCTCACTTCTCCAAAAAATATCCCTAAAAAGGTTATAAACACAAAAAATATAATTAATGAGCTAAATACATCTAACCAGCGGACAGGTCTATAGGTGGCAAGATATCTATAGACATATTCGAAAAGAAAAATGGGGATAACAAAGGCGCCTATTCCAAAGAGCATAAATAGGACATCAGATGTGTATGCGCCTAATTTGCCCATCCAATTGTTTACACCCTCTACCTGCACATAGTTTGAAAGACAAGGATCTGATGCAGAGTGTGAGATAAGGGCAAAGGATAGAAAGATAGCAGTTGCCCCGATAATCAAGGATATTATCTTTTTCTTAATTAAATCTTGTTCGTCTTGCTTCAAGGGACTTACCTCAATATCTCAATCTTACTTAATAAATAAGATATATACTCCCTATAATCCAACAGTATATAGAGAATACGAAAAATTTGCGTCTTTTTAATGTCCATACCAAAAATCTTAAAGAAATCAACCCTATAATAAAGGCAGAGGCAGCACCAACTATATGGAGCATATTTAAGGACGCAGCCTCATTGCTCCATTCCAGGGCCGCAGCGCCAAGTACAGCTGGTATTGCAGCTAAAAAGGAATATTTGGCAGCCAGTGAACGGTCAAGGCCACCTGCTACCCCTGCAAATATGGTAGAGCCTGACCTGGATATTCCAGGTATTATAGCAAAGCCCTGAAAAAGTCCTATCATCACGGCATTTGCTGGCGTTATCTTACTATCTTTATTTAAATTTATATTGAATCTATCAGTAAAAAAGGTAAGACACCCTGTGATTAAAAGCATGCATGCAACAAGCGTGGGGTTTGAAAACATGGCTTCAAATGCATCTCTAAACAGTACTCCCATGGTACCAGTAACAAGGGTAGTAATTAATAGACATATAATAATATGTACTTGATCCCTATTGTAACTATTCGGTAATACACCCCTTATAAGGTTTATTATATCTTTAAAAAAAAAGACAATGATCGCCAAGGTTGTGCCCATATGAACAGAGACATCAAAGAGGATATCCCCCATCCATTTGCCTTTAAAAAACCCTTGAAAGAGAACCAGGTGTCCTGAACTTGATATAGGCAAAAATTCTGTAAGGCCTTGGATTATACCTAAAAACAATGCTATAAATGGGTCACACAACCTATATCTCCATTATGATAGGGATTACCATAGGTTTTTTTCCAAGTCTGGATTTTAGGTAGCGCCCGAGTTCTTTCTTTACATAGGCTTGTAATGATTGTATATCTGTATCGATATCATGTGAAGTCTCAAGAACCTCAAGGGCCTTTTGCTTGACACCGTCCATGATCTCTTGTTCCATATATGCAGGGACCACCCCTTTACACATGACATCAGGGCCTGAGATAATACCAGAAGAATTTCCATCAAGGGCTACAAATGCTACCACTAATCCTCCTTCTGATATATGCTTGCGGTCTCTTAAAACTATATCTTTGATATCGCCTGTAAGTTCACCATCTACAAAACATTTCCCATGTGGAACATCCCCTGTAATATGCATACCCTCTGCGCTGAGTGTCCATACCTGCCCTGGTCTTGGAAGCACTATATGAGGCGATATCTCAGGGATTGACGGGATCATATCAGCCAGGGCCTTCATCTGCCGGAATTCCCCATGGATAGGCATAACAAACTCAGGCTTGAGTAGGTGGAGTGCCTTCTTTATTTCATCGTGTGTGGCATGTCCTGTGGCATGAATCTCTGCTATCTCTGAATAAGAAACCTTTGCCCCAAACTCAAGGAGTTGATCTATACATCGGCCAATGGCCATCTCATTTCCAGGGATCATCCTGGCAGATATGATAACACTATCCCCTGGCCCAACCTTAATCTTATGCCAACCTCTTGCAATCAGGGATAGCATAGAATATATTTCCCCTTGGGTGCCTGTACAGATGATCATTACCTTATTTTTTTTAGTTGATGTAATAATCTCCGGGTCAAGAAGATTTTTTTTGTCTAGATTGACATAGCCTGTAGACGTGGCGATATCTATAATTTGATTCATGCTTCTTCCAACTATTGCTGCCCTTCTGTTATTTTTTGCAGCTACTTCTACAAGGGCATTTATACGGCTTACATGACTGGCAAAGGTCGATACTATTACCATACCCGGGGTTTGCCTTACGATGTTCTCTATATTTTGAAGTGCCTTTGCTTCCTCAACACACCTTGGCTCGGAGGCTGCATTTGTACTTTCACACATAAAAAGTCTAATAGGGGAGGGGATGTCCTTATATTCTTCTGGTGCCTTTCTAAAATCTCCTGAATGAACTATTATACCTTGTGGTGTATGAAGACTTAAGGCGAAACATCCTATGGTAGAATGTTCGACATCAATAAAGTCTATAACGAGACCTGCTACAGAGACTCTCTGCCCACATTTTACAGAATGGAAGGTAACCCTGTCATCTATCTCGTATTCCAGAAGTTTGCGTTTTACCATCTCTATTGTAAAGGTGTGACCATATACAGGGATAGGTGCCTCTTTTAGAAGATAAGGCAGTGCACCTATATGATCCTCGTGGCCGTGTGTAAGGATTATGCCTTCAAAGATCTCTTGATTCTCTATAACATAGGTAAAATCCGGGATAATGTGGTCAATACCCATAGTGGTATACTTTGGAAACATCTGACCTGCATCCACAAGGATAGCCCCTTGTGATGTTTCTATGACCGTGCTGTTGAGGCCAAATTCTCTAACTCCACCCAGCGGGATAATTCTTACATCTGTCAATCTTTATCACCCAGCAACTCAGTGATCCTTGCCTTTAATTCATCACTCGTAGTTTTTATTTGATCCTGTGTCTGTCTTGGGATGGGTATCTGGTTTATATGTACAGGAACGCCTATCCTTATTTTGACAGGTACCCTCTTTATGCCGGATGTCCATCTGGGCATAAGTGCATATGAACCTGAAATACCTACCGGTATCACAGGTAGCCCAAGGGCAAGTACTAGCCGAATAGAGCCCTGCTTAAAGGGAAGCATCTTTCCATCCCAGGTACGCTCTCCTTCTGGAAATATACCCAGGATATGGCCTTGCTGGGCTATCCTTATGGAATTTCTTATAGCCTGAACATCTGTAGTATATCTTCGGACAGGAAATGATTTGGCGAGCATTAAGAACCATTGCATAAAAAAGTGCTTAAATTCAGAGTTTTTTGCCATAAACCAGACACTCCTTTTCGAGGTTACACCCAGTATTATACCATCCATAAAGGAGCTGTGGTTTGACATCAACACTGCAGCCCCTTTAGAGGGGATATTCTCCAGGCCCTCCACCTTGATAGGGATTAATAGATTAATAGCATTTCTTAAAATCCACTTTATAACCAGATGTAAGATATTAAAGTTTGTTGCGTACCATAGCTGAGTGGGGACCCTAAGGGTAGTATGCCCTTTTGACCGGGCTGGTTTTGTCCTGAGCTCGCTAGCAAATCTTATTCTTGGATAGAATTCAACTATTTTTTCTTTAGAGAAGTAATTAGTAATAGCTTGTCTGATAAAATCTTCCCATTTTTTTCCAGATTCTTCTATAAAATCAAAAAATAATGCATTTCCCCCCTTAAGCACTACTATTACAGTATTGGATTCTATGGTCACAGATGTGATCTTATGAAGAGGGATGTCGCGTTTAATAGAGTTGCCAACAAATACAAGTCTGTCAGCAGATAAGGATAATACCCCTTTATCCAGGAGCCTTCTTTTAAATAATGTGGATGTTATACCAGAGAGTCCTTTATACATACCATCCCGGGTGTCTTCTGAAAGGAGGATAGTCTTGCTTTCTAATATACTCCCTGTGGTAGATTCAGGTAAACTAAAGGATTTTATCTTGTCATACCAGTATGCAATCGTTTCTATCTGCCCATTTATGGAGATTTCTGAGCCAGATATCATCTCTAGGTGTGCACCACAGCTGATACATTTATTATTTTTGTCAAGCCAATCTAAACTTTTGCAAGCAGGGCATCTATATAGTATATCTGTTATCATTGATCGCCTACAAATACTGTGTTATTGCCTGATAAGTCTCTTCCATAAGAGATTGGACATCATGCCCAGCAGGGTCTATAGGTTTGCCAATCTTGAGAGTAATATGTCCGGGTTTGACTCTGTATGAACCTTTGGGAAGGATCGCTCTAGATCCTGTAATTGAAATAGGCACAACAGGGACACCAGCATCAATAGCCAGGTGGAAGCCGCCTTTTTTAAACGGATACTTAATATTGCCATCTTTAGACCTGGTCCCTTCAGGAAAGACCATAGTGGATGTACCAGATCTTATTTGATCTACTGCTATCTTCATACTTTCTATGGCCTTAGCATGATCGGATCTATCTATCTTTATGTAGCCTGCGTTCTTCATGGCCAGGTTAAGTAATGGAATCCTGTATAATTCCTTTTTTACAGTCCATCTGAACTGCACGTTTAGATAACCTAGAATGCCAAAGACGTCATAGTGGCTAACATGATTTGCCATGTATACAGCAGGGCCATCAGGTAAATTTTCTTCCCCCTCTACATGAACCTTTACATTAGAACAAAAAAGTGTCCATCTGGCCCAGTATCTTGCTATAATATGGGCTATGTCTCCAGATCTAGTAATAATCGGTAAGAGTGTATCAGGGATAATAAATATTAAAATATACAATGCTGTGCCAATAAAAGCTGATAAAGACCACCACATAATTGGACTAGATAACAAAATAGTCATAGAAAGTCAAGACATAGAATCTCTACCTTGACATATTATTAAAAAGGTTGTTAGCTCTCAGAAATATCTAATCCGCCAAAGGCGGAGGAAAGGGGGGATTTTAATGGCAGGCTCTGTAAATAAGGTAATATTGGTAGGAAGACTTGGAAAAGATCCAGAGATGAGGTTTACCCAAAATGGAAGGCCTGTTACAAATTTTAGCATTGCTACTAACGAAAACTGGAGAGACCAATCAGGAGAAAGACAAGAGCGGACAGAATGGCATAGGATTGTAACCTGGGGCAAGCTGGCAGAAAATAGTGCCAAGCTGTTGTCAAAGGGTAAGCTTGTCTATATTGAGGGCAGATTACAGACTAGATTGTGGGATGATCGTGATGGTAACAAACGTTATACTACTGAGGTTGTAGCAAATCAGATGCAGATACTGAGCCCATTGGAAGGGGGAAGCCAATCTGTCACGGGCGAACAAAACATTCCGGATGAAGCCCCTACCCATCCAGATGAGTCTTCCCCTGGTTCAGACACCGGCGAGTTTGATGATATCCCATTTTAGCTCCTAGCTTATAGTTTACAGCTCGTCCGCTATAGGCAGACAGCATCTTGCGATTTTGGGACATTATTTTTTTATTTTCTTAAACACATATTTGACACTTTTGTAAAAAGTCTTTTTAACTTGTCATTTCGAGTGATCTGCCTGCCGGCAGGCAGGAACGAGAAATCTTTCCAATGCAACATGCTGAATTCACAAGATTTCCCCCTTTGGTCGACCTGCCTGCAGCAGGCAGGAATGACTGATTCACTGAGTTTGACTTTTTACAAAACCATCATCTTTGCCTGTATGATATTAAGTATAGAGATCAACTGATGTATAAGGCAAACCTGATTTATACGTTGTTCTTACTTCTTTTGCTATATACTATAATTTTTAGGATAATTTTGATGGTGCCGAGAGACGGAATTGAACCGCCGACACGAGGATTTTCAGTCCCCTGCTCTACCAACTGAGCTATCTCGGCATTTATATAAGGTGTCTATTAGATTTAATTATTATTTTATAATTGTCAAGGCCATTTTGTGGCTGTGGTGTAACCATTCAGCTACAAAGGCAGACAGGCACAGAGTAAAGATCTGAACAGTACAATATCTTAAGAAAACTCCTCAGTATTAGCCCTGCATTTATGGGCGGCTTATAGAGTCTTACTAATTTCATGGTTATCACTTTGTGCCTTTGCCACTTTGTGCCTTGCAATTTTGTGCTTCATTAAAAGGTTACGCTGTGGTTGTTACTAGATGGGCATTTATCGCCCTTTATTGACATTGCCTTAGTAGATGAGTTATTATTTAAAAATTCCTTCAGACGGAGCAAATATGAAAATAGATGACAATATTAATTTTAATGCATTCTTTTATCCAAAAACCATTGCTATGATTGGTGCCACTCCTTCTCCCGGCAAATGGGGATTCATCATCATGATGAATATAATCAAGGGAGGATACACAGGTAGGCTCTTCCCGGTAAATCCTGGATACAGAGAGATTTTTGGTTTGCCATGTTTTCCTTCTGTAAATAACATTGAAGAAGAAGTGGACCTGGCCATAATTGCTGTTCCAGCAGCGAATATGATTCCCGCCATTGATGACTGCATCAAAAAATCTATTTCTTCTGCTGTAGTGATTACATCTGGCTTCAGCGAGACTGGAGCAGAAGGGACGATGCTAGAGAAAGAAATGGTGGAAAAAGCCAGTAGAGGAGGATTAAGGATTATTGGCCCTAATACCATGGGATTGTTCAGCGCGCAAGTAAGTCTAACCGCACTGATGCCACCTGTTACCCCACTAAAGGGTAAGGTTTCAATGATTTCTCAGAGTGGCAATGTGGGAACGCAGATATTGGGATGGGGAAGAGAGATGGGGGTTGGATTTGATAAGTTTGTGAGCAGCGGGAATGAAGGGGATATAAAATGCGAGGACTATCTCCGCTACCTGGGTAGTGATAGCCAAACAGAGGTGATAGTCCTTTATCTGGAGAGCTTGGAAGAGGGTAAGACTTTTCTGGATATTGCAAGAGATATTGTTAAAGAAAAACCTATTATTGTCTTTAAGGGAGGTAAAACAGACTCAGGTATGGCTGCTGCTGCTTCCCATACCGGTGCTATGGCTGGGTCGATAAATATTTATCAGTCTGCTTTTAGACAGACTGGATTAATAGAAGTATCCTCCACAGAGGAGATCATCGATACTGCTGGGGCATTTCTGTCTTATCCCATACCGATGGGTAATAGAATCGGGATTTTGACACGAGGAGGAGGGTGGGGTGTTATAACAGCCGATGCATGTGAGGCTAGTGGCCTTCAAGTCCCGAAGTTGCCTGAGGAGGTAATAAAAAAGATTGATGAAATTCTCCCGCAATACTGGAGCAGGGGGAATCCCGTTGATATGGTTGCAGTAATCACAAGTGAACCTTATTTGAAATGTCTGGAAATACTCATGTCTTGTGATGTTATTGATGGAATTATTTCTCTTGGTGGTGCACTAGGAGAAAGTTTTGGCAAATCCATCTCTGATCCTAATGTGTTATCGATCATGGGGCTGTCTCAGGAGGATGTTACCAGGTTTAGGGCTGAGTTGGCTGCCGAGAGTAGTATGATAAATAAGACTACAAAAGAATTGATGGAGAAATACAAAAAGCCTATTGTCAATGTCAGTATTGGCGGGGGAAAAAGAACTATAGAAGAGCATAAGTTTATTACATACCCAACCCCGGAAAGGGCGGTTAGGGTAATGAAATATTTGGTTGAATATGGGGATTATTTAAGGCAAAGGAATTTATATGAAAAAAGACGTTTTAGATAACTACTTGATTTTACAGGAGTTCTGTATCTCAAAGGGCACAAAAATAATATCGGCTTCAGGCAGCCGTTTTAATCAGTATTCTGTTGTATGGCCAGCT
>JAGGYK010000038.1 GCA_021162585.1 Deltaproteobacteria bacterium | reverse complement strand
GTAGGGGCCTTTTGCCCTCATCGGCCCGTTTAGGGAAACGGGCACTACAACGTATTGGTAAGTCTAATTAGCCCGCTTAAGGGAAATATGCACTACAGGGATAGAATTTGTATGAAAATGCCATATTTTCATCCTTCGTTGTGAGCGCGAAGCGCTCATGCGCGTTTATATGAAAATAGGGGTCAGGGGATTGAAATGCATATTCTAGCGTCTGTCGGAGAACGTCCCCCCTTGAGGGGTTATCTTTACCCATATCTTTTACTGGACACGGTAGATCAAGGTGGTCGTATTAAGAAGTCTGGAGCTAAAATGGATATACAAGTTTTCCACATTGTAGTCAAATCATCAAGACGTTGCAAGCCAAGCCATAATGTTTTAGTGCCAGGTTCTCCATCGCCTTTTCGGCCGAGAAAACCGCCGAGACTGGCCACCATACGCGTAGCCTCACGAAGAGTAGGTGGCTCATCAGGAGGTATTGGATTTTGAGTTTTATAAGCGACAAGCGCCTTCCATTCTGCATCTTCGAAAAAGACTGTACAAGGAACATTGGGGGTTTCTCGGCCCAGTTTTGTCAAATGATAGATACGCCCGTTAACTCACCTGCATCTTTCACGTAATCCACCTATCGAGCGCCATCTGCAGCAGATGACACCTCCTCCTCTCCTTCTCGCTCATTACTAATATATCTCCCTTCATCATAGGGACATTTTAGCACGGCAGTTATAGGGGGACATATTAGCTTTGCTAACACACTAATTTTTCGTCGCTTGACAAGGCGTATATGATATGTAAAAGATAACCCTCTAAAATTGGATAGTATTGAGGTGGATAATGAAACGTACATACCAGCCGCATAATACAAGGCGAAAGAGGACCCATGGGTTTCTGGTTCGCATGCGCACAAGGGGAGGCCAAGCAATAATTAATCGAAGAAGGGCTAAAGGACGCAAACGTTTGGCTGTGTAGAGGAAATGCTAGATGAAAGATTTCCAAAGAATCATAGGCTAAGAAAAAGACGTGAATTTAAATACGTAAAAGACAATAAGGTAATAAGAACAGTAACAAAAAACCTTGTTATCATGGCTGCACCAAATTATATGGACTGGTCACGAATTGGTATAACTGTAAGTAAGAAGGTAGGCCATGCTGTAAAACGTAACAGGGTAAAAAGACTATTACGAGAGGTTTATAGAAGGAACAAGACAATATTTAAAGCAGGATATGACTACGTACTGATAGCAAAGACAAATTTTTCACCTGCTACGTATGATGAACTTTATCAGGAGATAGCCCAGGCTCTAAAGACAGCAACATGTGTAAAAAGATAATAATAGCAATCATACATCTTTATCAGAAAGGAATCTCTCCCTTTTCACCTGCAAGCTGTAGATTCTATCCTACATGTTCACAGTATGCTATAGAGGCAATCAATCGCTATGGCATTACAAAGGGTATCTTTAAGGCAACCCTTCGGGTTTTAAAATGCAATCCACTTCATCCTGGTGGCTATGATCCGGTCTAATCTATTGAGAGGATAAAATTATATGGAAAAAAGAACACTATTAGCTATAGTTATATCGATTGGCATTCTCCTTGCGTGGGATCTCTTATTTGTACAGCCTAAGATACCAGAAAAGCCACCTGCATCTGGTCAAGAGGAGTCTGATATTGCTCAAAAAGAACTTACTGACAATGCCATACCCACTGAAATACATAGAGAATCAGATCCTGGCGCCCTGGATGTACAGCAAGAAACCATTATAATTAACACCCTATTATATAAAGCTACATTTAGCACAAAGGGCGCACAACTAATATCATTAAAGCTAAATAAATATAGAGAGAATCTGGAGGCAGATGCAAAACCTGTAGAGATGATCCTTTCACCCATGCCCGCCATATCGTTAAAAGGGGGGTTCTCTGATAGAAACCATTTGTATGTTCCTTCTGCACATGGTGATGTAGATGTCTATAATAATACATATGAGCTTGTATTTAGGGCTGAGATCATAAAAGGTGTTGTATTCAGGCGTATATATACCATAGACCCAAACAGCTATATCATAGGGTGCAGGGTGGTCCTAACGAATAATACTGATAAAAATATGAGCCTGGGTATGAGTATTGATTTGGAAAATATGTATCCTATAGAAAAAAAGGGGGCTCGCTACATCTTCGAAGGCCCTGTCCTACTAAACAGCAAACATTTAGAAGAATTCAAACTTTCTAAGATTAAAGGGCCTGATAGTTTCAGACAATTTCCAGGTCTAATCAGGTGGTTTGGGTTTGAGGATAAATACTTCTTAAAGGCTATAATCCTTACAGAGCCTCAAGAGACTGTATTGACCATCAAAAGGTTAGATTCAAATCTGGTGAGATTTATATATGAGCTACCCAGTCCAGGCATTGAGCCTGGAGAAGATCTTGTTCAAAACCTCTCACTGTTTGTAGGGCCAAAAGAGCTCAAGACCCTGAAGGCATCTGGCCATGACCTGGATAAGGCCCTTGATTTCGGTTTCTTTGATATTATTGCAAAGCCACTTCTGATATCACTTAACTGGATTAACCAGCATGTGAAAAGTTATGGGTGGTCCATAATCATACTTACTATTATTGTAAAGATTATACTCTACCCACTAACCCTTACAAGTTTTAGATCCATGAAAGAAATGCAAAAGGCCCAGCCTTTAATGAAAGAGATTCAAACAAAGTATAAGGATGACAGGCCAAAGATGAATCAGGAATTGATGAAACTATACAAAGAGCACAAGATAAACCCAATGGGGGGGTGCTTGCCCTTACTATTACAGATCCCTATACTTTTTGCCTTATACAAGATGGTCTTATCCGCAATAGAACTAAGACACACACCATTTCATATTGTGGGTACGTGGCTACCTGATCTGTCTGCAAAGGATCCATATTATATAACCCCTATATTAATGGGAGTTAGCTGGTTTATTCAACAGAAGATGACACCTACCACAGGTGATCCCACTCAGCAGAAAATGATGTTGTTTATGCCAATTATATTTACGATTTTATTCTTGAATTTCCCATCCGGGCTTGTCATATACTGGCTGATAAGCAATGTCCTTTCTATAATACAACAGGCTTATATAAACCGGGCACATCCATAGGAGGAAGATAAACAGTTATGGAATACAAAGAATTCGAAGGAAAAACATTAGATGAAGCAATTGCATCAGCAATGAGGGAATTGGGGGTTCAATTTGAAGAGCTTGATATACAGGTAATATCCGAGGGCTCTAAGGGTTTATTCGGGATAATGGGCAACAAGAATGCCAAAATTCTGGCAGCTAAAGCCCCAAAGAATCAAACGCAAAAGGGTGATGAACAAAAAAAACAAAAACCTTCGCCTGTAGGACTTACTCACATTACTAGAAACAAGGATATCCACCGGGATGTCTTGGAAGAAGCAAAAAAAAGATTAAAAGATATCCTTGATCTCATGAATATTGAATCAAAGATTTCAATCAGTGAAGATAATACCTTAGAAATTATAGGAGATGGTTCAGGGCTGATAATTGGGAAACGGGGCCAAACCTTGGATGCCCTACAATTTATCTTGAATAGAATTATCAACAAAGATAAAGGCACACCAGTACATATAAGTTTAGATTCTGAAGGCTATAGGAAAAGGCATATAGCATATCTGAAGGACATTGCAATAAAGATGGGCCAAGAGGCAAGACGTACTGGCCACCCGGTCTCCCTTGAAAAGATGAATCCCTATGATAGACGTATCATCCACATTACGCTTAAAGATGATACGAGGGTCAACACTAAAAGTGTTGGTGAGGGGATTTATAAAAAGGTTATGATATTTCCCAGGAAGGCACCAAAATATTAGAAGATACTATATATGCAGAATCAACCCCCAAAGGTTATGGGGGTATTAGTATTATACGGATAAGTGGGGACCAGACGTTAAAGATCCTCAAAAAGATCACAGGAGGGACAAACTGGCCTCCACATTACCACAGACTTGCAAAGATTAAAGACTTCCATAATCATGTCATAGATCAGGTTATGATAGTATTCCATCCAAAACCTTTTTCATATACAGGCGAAGACCTTACGGAGATAAGCTGTCATGGCAACCCCTTGATTGTAGCTGAGATAATGGATGTTATAAAAGGGACTTATCTGGCACGCCTGGCCGAAAGGGGCGAATTTACAAAAAGGGCGTATATAAACTCAAAGATAGATCTTACCCAGGCAGAAGCTATAGGTGCCCTAATAGCATCCAAAAGCCTTTCCGGGCTAGAGATGGCAAGGAATACACTGGGGGGCAAACTTTCTAAAAAGCTAAAAAATATCAGTGGAGAGCTAAACCAACTACTTGCAGACATAGAGGCATCTTTTATTACTGATCGGGAGATATCTGAATCCTCAGTTCTTTCCAAGATGAATATCATTGCAGGGGATCTTGATACATATCTGGATAGTGCTCAAGGTGCCACTACCATGTACAATGGGATAAGTACAGTAATAGCAGGTCTACCCAATGCAGGAAAGTCATCCCTTTTCAATGCAATCCTTGGGTACCCAAGGACAATTGTACATGAAGATGCGGGTACTACCAGGGATGTCGTAAAAGAACACATACTTATCAATGGACTAGATTTCATACTCTGTGATACAGCAGGGATTAAGGAGATATCCACCGGGCCAGAACAAATAGGCGTAGAAAAGACCATTGAGGCACTAAAAACCTCTGATCTAACCCTATATATAGTAGATGCAACCAGGGGGATAGCCCAGGATGAGCATAAGTGGCTACACCTAAGCCCAAAGACGATATTAGTACTGAACAAGATAGACTTACATACCTGTGATATCCCAAAGATCCCTGATATAGATACAGTAAGGATTTCTGCAAAGTATAATCAAGGTATTGACGAACTGCTTAATGTTATGGCTGGATCATTTCCCTCGGGTACGCCTCAGGTATTTATAGAAAGGCATATATATCTCCTTAAAAAGACAAGAGAATCTATTATTTCAAGTGTCAATGCTATAGAAAATGGTATGACCCTGGATGTAATAACCATAGATATAAGGGATGCCTTAGCCTATATAAGAGAAATCTTAGGGGAGGATATAAACGCGGATATTATGGAGAGTATATTCTCCAAGTTTTGTATAGGTAAGTAATGCAATACAAGATCCATCTATGGATCCAGGAGATCAGAAGATATAATTCATCCTTACATCTGGTAAGTAACAAAATACTCCCACAAATAGAATCCCGTATAAGGGATTGTATGTCATTGATATCATATATACATGAACCCATAATCGCTGATATTGGATCAGGGTCAGGCCTGCCAGGCATCCCTTATAAGAAATGAGCCAGATGCAATGGTGTATATCATAGAGCGGAGCCATAAAAAATGTATATTTCTTAAACACATAATAGATACGTTAGAAATTCAGAATATTGAGTTGATAGAGGCTGATGCAACCACAAGTGCAGTAGGCCCATTTAATGCTATAATGTCAACGGGCATTTTCTCCCAAAACAACCCTTGAAAAGACGGCTATCAACTCAATCAGTCCTGGTGGACATTTTTATTATATGAGTACACACAAAACCCCTCCTCTACCCAAGAAAGGGGCTCATCTTAAAAAGATCATATCTTCAAAAAAAAGCTCTGCGAAGTTGTACCTGTTTGTATATGAATTGTAACTATCCAGGAGTCAGAATTCAGAATCCAGAAGTTAAGATCCCTGTGATATCCAAATCATATATGCAACAGGCCTATTGATTTACCAGATGCTAATCTTGGCAAGTTATATGGACTTTAGGCTGAGTGAATTTAATGGCACGTGATCTCTATACTCACAGCTGCAATAAGAATAGAGGAATAAACAGAAAATAGAAACGTCCCCTTTCCCCCTTCTTTTTGCCCTTAATCGTCTCATCTTCGGGCTCTTGGTATCCTTTGCAGAATACAATCACTGCCTCTTCATTAGACTCAGGAAGCCTTACTAAAACCCGTGCCAGTAGAAGTCCTGTCTGTACATCCTTTCTAAGACGAGACTTTACTTTCTGATAGAGATCAGAGAGCCGATATGTCTTGCCTTGGTACTCATAGAGAACCCTGCTGTCCTTAAGCCGACAAATCACTTGAAGACCCATACTACGGATAGCGTTGATGAACACAGGCCAGGAATACCAACTATCAAAGAGGACATACCCAGCTCTAATACCATGATCAAGAGCTCGTTGGATCATCATAAGAGCCAATTCGAGCTTGGAATGATGTTTAGCCTCATAGCTCATCTGCCCACTAATGCTCCTTGGATCTCCAATCCGTTCCTCAGAACTCTTTGGATGCCGCTTACTACCAAACCTATACGCAAAATCAAGAGGATAAAATCCTTGCCCGGTGAAAAGCCCAAGTGTTACAATGCAAAACCCTAATACCGAGCGCCCAATAGTATGATCATAGATAAAAGAAACATTCTCAATCTTCTTACCCCTCTTCCCAAGAACACTATCATCAATAATGAAATGGCGTTCCTCTAATGGTGTTTCCTCAAACTTGATCACCTTGCAGATTTCGTTGATGACCTGGTACATGAACGACCGCCATCGATATTCCCTGCTCTTGAATCGATAGAAGGTATCCCTCTTACTGGTTGACCACTGCTCCAAATGCCTTGTACAAAAGCTGTTAACTATTCCGAATCTTCAATATAGGTAATAAAACCAATATAAACAAAAGATGCGCAGCATGATAACCATCCTTTTTCGCTATCTTGGTCCTACTCAAGTATGTCTTGAACTTAAGCATAGAGAATGCACGATCGATCTTGGATTCAAAAATGTTTTTCTCTTTACTCACATAATTTTCTATCTCTCCTTTGAACCTTCTGCAATTTGTGGTATGCATAATAAAGGGCTCCTTTTGGGGTTTTGTTCTTTGATATCAAGATGTTATATACCACAAAAAGGAGCCCTTTACCACTTAAAATAAGAAAAATGCTTACTTTTTGTACGCGTAAAAGACTATACAAAGGGTGCGAAACTTGAGTTAATTACAAACTAAAATGGCCCAGTCCAATGCAATAGCCAGAAATAGAGCATGCTAAAGATAAGAATAAAAATACAGGGAAGCCATAAATGACGGTAAACTTGTCCCAGACTACTCCCAAAGTATTCATTGGATAAGAGAAGACATAGGTGCATTGGAGAGATCAATACACCCACAAAACCGCTGACAAGACCCAACATCATGTAAGCCACCATGTAATGAACCTCTCCAAAGGATTGAATAAGAGCAATCAGTATAGGAAATGCGGCCCCCACAAAGGCTATGGTGATTCCTGCAACACATCCCACCAGAAGAGGGAGTACTACGGTAATAAGCATAAGGGGGATATGCCAGCGAAGGAGATCATTGCTAATGGCCTCTATTGCCTGATTATGTTCTAGGATGCCCTTAAATACCAGAATAGAAGCTACCATATAGACCATGTTTAGAAGTTGGCGATTGCTCAAAATTTGCCATCTTTGAGCCTTGGATAATTTATTTTTATGCCACACTCGCCCTATGGCTATGACAAGAGCTAAGATCAGACCAATTTCCTTAGCAATGCTCATAAATAGGTCATGGGATGAAAAGGTAAAAGAAAAGAGAGTGCCCATACCAAGCCCAAAAAAGATCACAATCAAGATAGGTTCAAGTTCCTTTATAAACGGTACTATTGGAGACCGGCGATCTTTACCTGGTTTGTTTTTCCTATCATAAGTTTTAACGCCAAAACCTCTTAATCGCAAGTAACCAGAGTACACAGCTACAAAAGTCAGGGGGAAAAGGAAGAGGATAAAGATCCAAAGATCCAGGTTTGCCAGGGTTATAGTAAGGAGTACCCCGGGATAGAGAGGCCACCAATACTCCCAGATATGACGAAACCAGTAATTAATAAATGTGAGTTGATCGTCTGAAAGCCTTAGGTGTTCCCCTAGATTTTTTACCATGGGTGCAGAAAAGATAGCCCCTCCAGGCATGGGCAAAAGCCCAATTAAGGCTGGGAAAACAACAAGATTTAACCTCTGGCTTATAATCAATCCTTGAAACCTTGAAAGAAGCCGCTGCATCTGACCCGCCAACTCCATACTATGGCTGAGCACAAGAATAAGGGAGACGATCAAGGCTAAAGATAAAGTCTTTGGGTGTATGATGGATGCAAGGATGGCCTTGAACATAACGGGGGGATTTAATCCGAACATCACTCCTAAAAATACAGCTCCCAGCAAAAATGCGTTACCTAAGGACAACCTTTTTTTGATAGCAATAAGAACCAGGACAAATACAAATAAAAGCCTTAAGATGGCTGGTATACTTTCTAAAAATGACATATATTTATCACACTTTGCTTCTTTGATAATCTTTATATAAGATACCCTTGGTTGCATCTTCGAAGGGTAAGCGCTTGTGTGCCTTCTAGCAGACTAAGCGAATGGATTCAAGCAAACATCCTATAGAGAAATTTGCGTTGTCGTATTTTTCAGATGACGGTTAAGGGGTTT
>JAGGYK010000312.1 GCA_021162585.1 Deltaproteobacteria bacterium | reverse complement strand
TACAAAGATAAGGTAACTCCTGAGACTTTTGAATTGCATAATAGAATATAATGTGAGAAAAGATCTATATCATGCCAAAAAAGATAAGTCGCAAAAGTCAAATTAAGAAAAACAGAGCAATCATACTAAAAGCTGCCAAAGAACTGTTTTTCAAGAGGGGTTTTTATAATACTACCATGGAGGAGATTGCCAGATATTCTGGCCTTGATAGGCGTACCCTTTATAATCATTTCAAGAATAAGGAAGACATCCTTGCATCATTAATATCTGAGATAATAACCAGGATTGGAGAAATCTATAATGATATAGACTTAAGCGGTATACCACCTATAAAAAAATTAAAAACGCTAGCCTTACAACTTCTAGATGTGTATATGGAAAACTCTGAACTGCTAAATATATTCAAGAGAGGTGCGAATAAAAAACAAGAAATGGCAATCTCCGTCTTTATGATGGAGAATATAATTACCTATAAGGAAATAGAAGCACGGCTGGTACAAATAATAAAGGATGCTCAGGATGAAGGGGTAGTGATCGACATACATCCGTATATACTTGCTGGTTTGTTTAATGAAATGATACTGAGAAGTGTCTTTGTATGGCACAACTATAACAAAGATCTTACAAAAGATGATATTATAAACAATATTATCAAGGTGATGGAAGAAGGGTTTATAAAGAAGCCTACCAGCTCTGATAAGTAACCCCTTCTTCAAACCAATGGTCCATCACGCACAAACCTTAACTCACAAAATCGCGATCCTACTCATTATGCACGCCAGAATGCCGGGCTCAGTACAACCAAGACAGTATATATCTCAAGCCTGCCTACAAGCATACAAAATGTAAGTACCAACTTCCCTACATAGGGGATCTGTGCATAATTCGCCATAGGTCCTACATGTGCCAGACCAGGGCCAATATTACTCATACATGCAATAACAGAAGATAAAGATGTCTCAAAATCGAGGCCAAGAAGGCTCATGGCAACCGATGCCAATACAAATATCAATATATAGAAGATCGAAAATCCAATCACAGCCCTAAGGATATCTGCAGATACAGGGTTTCTGCCTAGCTTGATAGTTACAACTGCATTGGGATGAACAAGCCTAAGGATCTCTCTGTAGGCATACTTTATGAGGAGGACTAGTCTCATTACCTTGAGGCCCCCTCCAGTAGAACCAGCACAACCCCCTACAATCATTAGCAACAACAATATAATCTGAGGGGTTGCCGGCCATTTCACATAATCGTATGTGGCAAAACCTGTTGTGGTAAAAATAGATGCAACTTGAAAGGTTACATAACGAACAGATTCTCCCATGGATGAAAACACACCTCTTGTGCTCCACATTACAATAACACAGCCTATAATAAAGATACTTATATACCACCTGAATTCTGTATTCTTTATATATCTTTTTATATCCCCCTTAAGAGCAGCATAATGCAGAGAAAAACTGGCCCCTGCTATAAGCATGAATATAGTGATCACTGTATCTACATATACACTATTATAACTACCTATACTTGTATTACGCGGAGAAAAACCACCTGTTGCCATAGTGGTAAATGCATGGCACGTGGCATCAAACAGATCCATGGATCCTGCCCACAAGAGTACTATTTCCACCATGGTTATACCAAAATAAGTACCCCAGAGGAGCTTTGCTGTTGCACTCATCCTTGGGGCAAGCTTGTCAACTGTTGGCCCAGGGGCCTCGGCATTAAATATCTGCATGCCCCCAACACCTAAAAAAGGCAATATTGCAACCGAAAGCACGATAATGCCCATCCCTCCAAGCCATTGAATAAGAGATCGCCACAAAAGCAGTCCATGAGGTAACATCTCTATATCAATAAGTATAGATGCCCCTGTTGTTGTAAAACCAGATATAGTCTCAAATAGGGCATCCATGTAGGTGGTGAAATACCCACTGACTTTAAACGGGATAGCACCCATAAACCCTGCAGCAACCCAGGACAGGGTGACAAACAGAAATCCTTCTCTATGTCTGAAATCACCTTTTGCCCCATAAAACAAAAAGACTAGCACAATGCCTGAGGCGGTGCAGGCCAATACACCAATAAGGAATGCAGAAAGGTCATCCTCTTTGTAGTAGAGGGAGACCAAAACAGGTAGGATCATAAAAATGCCTATAAAGATAAGGACCCTTCCAACGAAATTAAGGACGACACGAATATTCATTAAAAGTAATCCAGTCTTACACTAAGTATCTTTTCTACCTTGGGAATAGCACCCTTATTGGCAAATATTACCACCCTGTCGCCAGGGTCAATCACTGTATTTCCTGAGGGGAATATAACTCTACCCTGGCCCTTTCTAATAATACCAGCTATAATAGCACCATTGGGCCAGTTTATATCCTTGATTGGTCTATCCACCAAATCAGATGTCTCCATGGCCTCGACCTCTATCACCTCTGCATCAATATCGCTTAGACTGGTTATGGAAAAGACCTTACCTTTTCTTACGAACTGTAATATCCTGGAGACTGCAACGATCCTGGGATTTATTACTGCATCAACACCAATGTCACTCACCAAAGAAATATAATCTATATTGTTTACAAGGGAGATCACATGTGGATTACCCATGCGTTTGGCCAAAAGAGCACTAAGTATATTGGCCTCTTCATCATTAGATGTAGTAATAAAGGCATCCATATCAGATACCCTCTCGCCAGCAAGCATCTCTTTATCCACTGTCGGACTGTTAAGTACTGTAGTACGAGAAAGTGTTTCACTTAAAGTTATGCAACGATCTTCATCTGGTTCTATTAGCTTTACATTAATCCCTTTTCTCTCCAGTCTTTTAGCAAGCATCTCTCCTGTAATACTCCCACCATAGATCATTACATTATGGGCAGGCCTTTCCCTTAGACCCATAAAAGAAAGGATGTCTTTATTGTTGTACTTATCAAGCACTACATATATCTTATCCCCTGGAAGGATATGGTCCTTCCCCCTAGGAATCAATAATTTGCCGTGTCTTAAGATCGATGCAATTAAAAAATTTATGCCCCCTGCATCTGAAGCAATATTTTTTAAAGGCCTGTTCACTATAGGCGAGCCATTTCCCACCTTAAATCCACCCAGCTGTACTCGGCCCTCTGCTACTTGAATTACATCTAAAGAGCCTGGTATCTCTAAAAGAAGCTCAATAGTAGACGCTGCCTCCTGTTCAGGATTTATAATAAAGTCAATATCCAGATAGTCCTTTCCAAATATCTTTTTTGCAATATCATATTCCTGTCCCCTTATCCTTACGACCTTGGTAGGTATATTGGCAAACGTACCAGCAATAAAGGATGCTACAAGGTTTACCTCATCCAAATCAGCAACTGCGATCAGCATCTCTGTATGCTCTAGCCCTGCCTCTTTAAGGACTTTTAAACTTGCACCACTCCCCCAGACTACCTTTACGTCTAGCATTTGAGATATCTTTGATGCCTTTGCCTCATCCTTTTCCACAACAAATACATTCATCCCTTCTTCAGAGAGACACTTTGCTATCATAAAACCAACATCACCAGCGCCTATAATAAGGACATTCATCTTTCCACCTGGGTGATATCTATCTGAAAGTGACCTTTTAATTTTACCTTGGTCTTCTGCATCCCCAAAAGGACTTCATCGACCACTTCCTTGGAGCAGAGAATACGAGGTCTGAAATCACCTTTACCAATCACATGCACCAGCCCATCCAAAAAATACTCGGCTATATCTGCTCCATCTAAATCTATGAGACCCATCCCAGGCAGTGCCATGCAGATGTTTTTCTCCTTTAACTTCATAGCAGTCCCCACCATCAGACTAGCAGCATTCTTTATACGTTGAGGTGAACACTCGGACATTAACCCAATACCTACAATGATAATCTTTACCCCTGATAAGGGAGGAAGAGCCCCTAATAATACTTTCTCCCCCCAATCCCCTGTGATCCTGCCAGATATAATGAGCTGTGAGATCTTTGCATCAAGCTTCCAGTCTATAAGACCCGTGAGTTCTTTTAAGGGCTTCTCATCACTAAAATGCCACAACCCTAAAAAATCACAGGATATATCACCTAAATGACGAGTATCTACTAAGACCTCCATAATCCTACCTACCATCAATCCTTATCCTATCCAAGACCCCATTTACAAAAGCAGGAGATTTTGGTGACCCAAAACGTTTGGCTAGTTCTATACCTTCATTTATAGCAACCCTATAGGGGACATCTGGATTAAAGGTAAGTTCATAAGTTGAAATCCTCAAGATATTCCGATCTGTCTTGGACATACGTCTCACAGGCCAATTCTCAGATGCCTTATCTATCAGTTCATCTATCTTCTCAAGGTGGGCGTAAACGCCGTTTATTAGCTCTTGGGCATATCTAATAGCATCCCGGCCCTTGACAAAGTGAGTAATAAAGGCCTCCAGGGTCTCTTCTGTGTGTCTCTTTGTAATATCCACTTGATATAAATACTGCAGAGCAACTTCTCTTGCCTTTGTCCTGAGCCTCATTTCTCATCCGCTCTTAACTAGTGGCGGATAACTTTGCATACAGATCTATCATCTCAAGAAGGGCAAAAGCAGCATCAAAACCCTTATTTCCCACCTTTGTCCCAGCCCTTTCAATAGCCTGCTCTATAGTATCAGTGGTAAGGACGCCAAATATAACCGGGCACGGGGCATCAAGGGCAATTTTTGCAATGCCTTTACTCACTTCAGAAGATATATAATCAAAATGCGGGGTAGAACCTCTAATCACAGCACCAAGACATAGTACACCATCCACCTTGCCCTTAAGAGCCACCTTTCTTGCCACAGGTGATATCTCAAATGCGCCTGGGACCTTGTAAATAATTATATCATCAGAACTCACATCATGTCTTAAAAGCGCATCTAAGGCCCCATCTATAAGTCTAGCTGTAATAAATTCATTAAATCTGCTAGCAACTATAGCCACCTTTTTACCCTTGCCTGTAAGACGACCCTCTATAATCCCAGTCATTTACACCACCTCCAATAAGTGCCCCAGTTTTTCCTTTTTGGTCTTAAGATAATCTTTATTCTCTTTATTCGGAGTGATTTCTATAGGAACACGATCTATTATCTGAAGACCATAGCCCTCTAACCCCTTGATCTTTTTAGGGTTATTTGTCATCAAACGCATCTTCCTAACCCCTAAGTGAACCAATATCTGTGCGCCTATTCCATAATCCCTCAGGTCTGGAGGAAACCCAAGTTCTGTATTCGCTTCAACAGTGTCTCTGCCGTTTTCCTGAAGATGATAGGCCTTTAATTTGTTTAAAAGCCCAATTCCTCTTCCTTCCTGGCGCATATACACTATCACACCCTTACCTTCTTCTTCCACCATCTCCATGGCCCTGTGCAGTTGTTCACCACAATCACACCGAAAAGACCCAAATATATCCCCTGTAAGACACTCTGAATGAACCCTGACTAAAACAGGCTCATCAAAGAGAATATCTCCCTTTACAAGGGCTACATGCTCCCTGTCATCAAGATCATTTTCAAACCCTATCATGGTAAACTCACCATATTTTGTGGGTAAGGATACCTTTGCTACTGGCCTTACCAATGACTCTGTCCTTATCCGATAGGCTATTATATCCGCTACAGTGCAGATCTTAAGGCCATGTGTCTTTGCAAAACCTTCCAGATCAGGCCGCCTGGCCATGGTTCCATCTGGATTCATAACCTCACAGATAACAGCGCCTGGACGTAGACCTGCCATCTTGCAGAGATCAACTGATCCCTCTGTCTGCCCTGTCCTGACCAAGACCCCACCCTTTTTAGCCCTTAAGGGGAATATATGCCCTGGTCTGACAAGATCATCTGGTTTGGCCCCTTGGGCAATGGCGGTCTTTATGGTAACTGCCCTGTCTGCTGCAGAAATACCAGTAGTCACACCATTTCTTGCATCTATAGAGACAGTGAATGCAGTTTCAAACCGGCTGGTATTATCACTGACCATCATGGAGAGATTTAGCCTGTCTGCCATCTCTGCATCCATGGCAAGGCATATGAGGCCTCTCCCATTGACGGCCATAAAGTTTATGGCATCTTTTGTAACAAACTCTGCTGCCATAGTGAGATCCCCTTCATTCTCCCTGTCCTCATCATCTACCAGGATGATCATTCTCCCTTGCCTGAGTTCTTCTATGGCTTCTTCTACTTTACACGTTGGCATATCCTATCTCCTTATATAAAACCCTGTCTTTTTAATATATCTTCCAGGTTATTATCTGTCTCTTTCCCAATAAGTCTCTCCACATATTTACCTATTATGTCAAACTCGATATTTACCCTATCACCAGGCCCTTTAAGTGTCAAGGTAGCGGCAAGTGCTGTATAAGGTATAATATTCACCTCAAAATAGCTTTCCTTTACCTGATTTACAGTAAGTGATATACCATCAACGGCTATAGAGCCTTTTTCTATCACATATTTACTGTAGGCCTTATCAAGAGATATTCTGATACAGATGGACTGCCCAGCTCTATCACTCCCCAATATAGTAGAGGTGGTGTCTACATGGCCTAGCACAAGATGCCCCCCAAGCCTGGAAGACAGCTTAAGCGCCCTTTCTATATTTACCTTCGCGCCTGGTTTTAGATGACCAAGGGTAGACCGGGATATAGTCTCGCCTGATGCTGTTGCCGTGAAAATCCTCCCTTTTATATGAGTGATAGTCAAGCAGACACCATCTATTGCAATACTGTCTCCAACATGATCTTCTTTCAAGTCAAGTCCTGAGTCTATATCTATATAAAGACCACCCCCACGAGGTTGAATCAATATAACATTTCCTATAACCTCTATGATGCCTGTAAACATCTATTCACCTATAAACTCTTCATGCCTGCGGGGCTCTCACAACCAAGGATGAAAACATGGCATTTTCATACAGATTCTATCCCTGCATGGCATATTTCCCTTAAGCAGGCCGGGAGGGCAAAAGGCCATTACAGCTGAATGCTGAAAGCTGATTGCTATTTTCATATAAGTGCCTCTATAAGGATGTCATCATCCAATCTCTGTATATTATAAATCTTTAAAGGGATAGCATCTTTTATCTTGTCAAGAGAATCCCCGCTGATAACAGGGATTCCGCCTATTAACAATCTGGGCGAGATAAATGCCATCAATCTATCAACCTTACCAGAGGTAATAACTGAAGTATTTATCCTGCTGCCACCTTCTATCATTACAGCGTGCAGGCCAAGTTTTCCAAGGTATCCCAACATATCATCCCAGGACAACCTACCAGATGGATCAAGTGGTAACTGAATCACCTTTGTACCTGTATTTATGATATCCCGTCTGCTTTCAGGATCTTCGGATGTAAACAACAAACATTTCTTTCCCAAGCACCTCGCCTTTGCAGGAATCATAAAATCCTTATCTACTATAACCCTTAATGGATCCCTGCCTTCAGGGATTCTACATGTAAGCCTAGGATCATCTGTAAGAACTGTACCAATACCCACAAGGACTGCATCCACTTTGTCCCTTAGCTGATGTACCTCTTCTCTGGACTTCTCTGATGTTATCCACTTAGAATCACCTTTTGTTGTAGCAATCCTTCCATCTATTGTCATGGCCACCTTCAGTATCACATATGGATACTTGCTCTTAATCCATTTCTCATACCATATTATCAAACCAAGGGCCTCTTGTGATGCTACCCCAAGGTTCACCTCTATACCATGAGACTTTAACTCCTCTATGCCGTGGCCCGCCACAATAGGGTTGGGGTCAATTGTACCGACTACTACCCTTTTTATACCTGCGCGGATAATAGCATCCACGCATGGGGGTGTCTTCCCAAAGTGGGAACATGGCTCTAGTGTGATATACATTGTAGCGTCCCTGGCCTTTTCGCCTGCTTGCCTCAATGCATATATTTCTGCATGTGGGAGCCCCGCCTTGGGATGGAACCCCTCCCCTACGACTTGTGAGTCCCTGACAATCATCGCACCCACAGGTGGATTTGGTGCTGTACGACCCAGCCCTTTTTGGGCCAGCTCTATGGCCTGTTTCATAAAGATGTCATCTTGATTCATGAGCTATCCCTGTGCTGAACCAGGCGCATAACCTCTTCCATAAACTCATCCACATCTTTAAATTCACGATATACAGATGCAAACCTCACGTATGCGATCGTGTCAAGTCTATGGAGAAACCCCATTACCTTCTCTCCTATATATGAAGAAGGTATCTCCTTGTCCCCACTTCTTTGAATATCCTGTATTATGCTATCCCGTATCGCCTCTATATCATCCATGCTCACCGGCCTTTTCTCAGACGCCTTCATAACCCCCGCAACAATCTTTTCAGGGACAAACCTCTGCCTCGTCCCATCCTTCTTTATCACCACAGGGGTAAACTCCTCTATCCTCTCGTATGTGGTAAAACGATTTCCGCAATGGAGACATTCTCGCCTGCGTCTGATGGATGCACCATCCCGGCTTATCCTGGACTGGATTACCTTATCTTCTACCCCAGAGCATCTGGGACACTTCATTGCTAGATACCTTGATAGATAGGAAACTTACCTGTGAGGTCTTCCACCTCTTTTCTTACTGCATCTATTACACCCCTATCTCCCTTTGAATCAATTACCCGGGCTATCATAGATGCTATCTGTACCATCTCTTGTTCTTTCATTCCCCTTGTTGTTACCGCTGGGGTGCCTATGCGGATACCAGATGTAATAAACGGGCTTCTGGTCTCAAATGGTATGGTATTTTTATTTGCTGTTATCCATGCCCGATCAAGAAATTCTTCAGCATCCTTGCCTGTAAGATCTTTATTATTCAAGTCCACAAGAAAGAGGTGAGTGTCTGTACCACCTGATATCAACTTAAACCCAAGCCTTATTAGTTCATCTGCCATAGCTTGAGCGTTCTTCACAATCTGTGCCTGGTAGGCCCTAAATTCATCTGTTAACGCCTCCTTTAAGGCTACTGCCTTAGCAGCTATTACATGCATCAAAGGGCCACCCTGCATACCAGGAAAGACACTGGAATTTAATTTTTTTGCAAACTCTTTCTTACAAAAGATCATACCACTCCTTGGCCCTCGAAGGGTTTTATGAGTGGTGGTGGTTACAAAATCTGCATAAGGAATAGGGCTTGGATGCAGGCCTGCTGCTATAATGCCTGCTATATGGGCCATATCCACCATAAAATATGCATCCACCTCATCTGCTATTTCACGAAAGATCTTATAGTCAATAATCCTGGGATATGCACTTGCACCTGCTATTATAAGTTTGGGTCTGTGTTTTTTTGCAAGATCCCTCACCTGATCATAATCTATCCTGTGATTGTCTTGTCTAACTCCATAAGGGATAACATTGTATATCTTACCTGAAAAGTTTACTGGAGATCCCATGGAAAGATGCCCGCCATGGGAGAGGTTCATGCCTAGATATGTATCGCCTGGAGAAAGTATTGTAAAATAAACAGCCATATTTGCCTGAGAACCTGAGTGGGGCTGCACATTTGCATGCTCTGCACCAAAAAGGGCCTTTGCCCGCTCGATTGCAAGCTCTTCAACCTTATCCACATACTCGCACCCGCCATAATATCGCTTGCTGGGATAGCCTTCTGCATATTTATTGGTCATAACGCAACCTTGCGCTTCAAGCACTGCTTGGCTCACGATATTCTCTGATGCAATTAATTCTAGCTTATTCTTTTGCCTTGTAAGCTCTTCCATTATGGCTGAGTATACTTCTTTATCGCCTTCTTTTAGGTGTTTCATCTCTTATATCTGTCCTCTCTCTAAATCTTACTTGGTATTAACTCTATCTTTTCTAATCGCCCTTTATGGCGGCCTCCTTCAAATGGGGTGCTAAGCCACGCATCTACAATCTCCTTGGCAATAGCCTCTCCTATAACCCTGCCACCCATGATAAGGCAATTAGAATCATTGTGGAGCCTGCTCATCTTGGCGGTATATGGATCTGAACACAGGCTACCCCTTACACCAGGTATCCTGTTTGCGCACATAGACATACCTATACCTGTGCCACACATAAGTATAATCCTGTCACACTCACCGCGCATCAGCATGCGCAGAGCCTTTAGAGCAAAGTCAGGATAATCTACAGAAGCAAAAGAGTCTGTGCCCAAATCTACAACCTCGCACCCTTTATCCTCTAGGGTTTCCTTGACAAAATCTTTGAGTGCAAATCCACCATGATCGCATGCAATCCCTATCTTCATTCGTTAGCCCTTTCCTATTACCAAAGAAACATTCTGTCCGCCGAATCCAAACGAGTTGTTAATACAGTATAATATATCTGCATTTATGGCCTCTTTGGGTGTGTAGTCCAGATCACACGCTGGATCAGGATCCTCCAGGTTTATGGTAGGTGGAATAACACCATTATCTAAAGCCAAAATACATATGGCAGTCTCCAAAGAAGCTGCACCCCCTACAAGATGCCCTGTCATAGATTTTGTAGAACTTATATGCACCCTATGTGCATACTCACCAAAGACCTTTTTTATTGCCAAGGTCTCTGTCTTATCATTAAGCTGGGTGGACGTGCCATGGGCATTGATATAGTCTATCTGTTCAGGGGTAATGCCTGCATCTTTAATAGCTGATTTCATGGCAATTGCAGCGCCAACACCATCAGGGTCTGGTGCTACCATATGGTATGCATCCTGACTCATTCCTGCTCCATGTACTATTGCCCATATATGTGCACCCCTGGCCTTTGCTATAGACTCCTTCTCAAGGACAAGGACTGCCCCGCCTTCTGATAGAATAAAGCCATCTCTATTAATATCAAATGGGCGTGAGGCACGTTCAGGCTCATCATTTCTGGTAGATAACGCCCTCATAGAGGCAAATGCAGCAATTGCAAATGGAGTAAGACATGCCTCCCCACCACCTGTAATCATGCAGTCTGCATCCCCAGATTGTATGAGCCGTAGGGCTACTGCAATAGAATGACCACTTGATGCACAGGCTGTAGCAATTCCCATTCCAGGACCCTTTGCATCAATCCTTCGGGCTATTTCCCCAGATGCCATATTTATGATGCACATTGGCACTGTCAAGGGGGAAACCCTCTTCGCCCCCCGGCTATTGAATAAGGCGATCTGAGTCTCCAGTGTAGATACCCCCCCTATACCAGAGCCAATCAAGACACCAATCCTATCATCTGGATATGTGCCCTTATCTATACCGGCATCCTTAATTGCATCCATCCCAGCAATTAAGGCCATCTGGGAAAATCTATCCAGATGCCTTATCTCCCTTGAACTTAAATGTTTAGTAGGATCAAACCCCTTTGCTTTTCCTCCAATAGATACAGGTAACCCCTTAAATTCATCTATGCTTTTTATCCCAGAGACGCCCTGGATCAGATTTCTCCAAAGTGAGGATAAATCTCTACCTAGGGGAGAGACTACCCCTATACCTGTGACAACAACTCTGTCCATTTAATAAATTATATCTTGCTTTTTATATACTCTATAGCATCTTTTATATATTTAATCTTCTCTGCATCATCATCCGGTATCTCGATGTTATATTCTTCTTCTATGGTCATAATAAGCTCAACCAGATCTAGAGAGTCAGCACCTAAATCATCTATAAAAGACATCTCTGGTGAAATTTCAGATACCTCCCTCTCTAACTGCTCAGCAATAAGCCCAATAATCCGCTCTTCTACTGACGTCATATAAATCCTCCTAAATTATATTTTTAAATATACAGCCCTCCATCAACTACAATAACCTGCCCTGTTACATACGATCCAATCTCAGAGCACAAAAACAAAACCACACCTGCAACATCTTCAGGAAGACCTACCCTACCCAATGGGATCATAGCAACAACGCTTTTGTGATCTGCGTCCTTTGTCATGTCTGTATCTATAAATCCAGGGGCAACAGCATTTACCAATATCCCTCTTGGCCCTAGTTCTTTTGTAAGACTCTTTGTAAGACCAATTAGACCTGACTTTGCAGCTGCATAAGCACCTTGGCCTGCATTACCTCCAAGTCCTACAACTGAAGATATATTTATAATCCTCCCATATCTTGCCTTTATCATATAACGTACTACATTGGAAGTACATAAAAATGCACCTTTTAAGGAGGTATTTATTATATCATCCCAATCAGAAGACCTAACACGTAATATCAAACCATCCTTTGAGATACCCGCATTATTTACCAGGATATCTATCTTTCCATGATTCTCTACTATAGACTTGATCGATACCTTGACCTCATCCTCATCAGTTACATCAAATCCAGCCACCTCAGCGCTACCGCCTGATGCCTTTATCATCTCCATAACCTTGATAGCACTGGATTCATTTGTTTTATAATTTATAACTACATGGGCACCACAAGCACCCAACAACCTTGCAATCGCGGCTCCTATACCACGGCTTGCACCGGTAACAATTGCTAATTGTCCGCTAAGGTCTATCTTCATTTAAGAGTCTTTACCTTAACATTAACATCTTTTGCAATCTTTTTTACCAAGGGTGCAAGAACAGATTTCGGACCAATCTCTATGAACTCATTAATGCCCATAAAGACAACCCCTTTAACACAAGCCTCCCATCTTACAGGTGCCACCAATTGCCGGGCCAGAAGCTGCCTTATCTTATCCGGATCAGCCTCAGGCCTTGCTGTGGTATTAAAGATCACAGGGCAGCCAGGCTTTTTTATATCTATAGACTTAAGCCTATCCGTAAGCTTGGCTGCAGCTACCTCCATCAGGGGACAATGGGATGCTATACTTACCTTGAGCTGGGTAATACGTCTGGCACCTAATGATTTTAGTTTAGGAATCGTTTTATCAATAGAAGAAAGCTTCCCAGAAATAACCACCTGATCCCTACAGTTTATGTTGGCCACCCACACATCATCTGCATCTAAAATAGCCTCTTCCACCTTGTTCAAGGGCAATCCAATAACAGCTGCCATCCCTGTTGTATGTCTTGGCTGAGCTTCCTCCATAAATGATGCCCTAGATTTGACAAGCGAAATTGCATCCTTCAACGATATAGCACCTGCTGCCACAAGTGCTGTATACTCACCAAGGCTGTGACCCATAACGATATCAGGTAAAGGAAGGTCTGATGCATCCCATAGGGCTATACTTGAGGCAAGGACAGCTGGCTGTGCATTTATTGTTCTATCCAGCTTACCACCAGGCCCATTCATCATAAGAGCTAGAAGCTCTGGGCCAATTGCATCATCAAGATTAAGCCCTTTACCCATGCCTGGAAATTGCGTGCCTTGTCCTGGAAACATAAGACAGTATGACATAATTTATTCTTCTGAGAGCCTAATGACCTCTCTGCCGTTATAATAACCACAATTCAGGCATACTCTGTGAGGAAGCTTTGGTTCTTTACAGTTTGGGCAAAATGAGATGCTTGGCTCCTTGATTGCGTCATGTGCCCTGCGTTTATCTCTTCTTGCTTTAGAATGTCTTCTCTTTGGTACAGGCATATATCAATAACCTCCTAACCGTGAATCTTTAGTTGCTTTAATATATCGAACTTTGGGTCCACAGGCCTTTTACATATGCAAGGGCCTTTATTAAGATTAACCCCACATATTGGGCAAAGTCCTTTACATCTGCTATCACACACATAATAAATAGGTAAAGACACAATAATTTCAGATATTATGTACTCCCCCAGCATTAATGTCTTTCTATAATAACCAAGATGTTGGTCTTCTCTTTCAGCCTCAAGGTCATCTGGCATACCATCCTCTGCTGGAACATATTGGGTATCCAGGGTTAAATCCACAGGATAGACCATAGGAGATAAACACCTGGAACAATAGGTATCAATCTGGCCGCAGATATGGATAATTGCATGCATGTTCTCATTATTCCTTGTTATCTTGTAATGTATATGTAAAGGCCTGGTTATATGTACATCTTCATCTCCAAGACCCATTTCAAATACCTCAGGCTCTATATATAAATCTTCTTCCTTCCCAGATGCCCCTATTGTATCTACGTCTACGTTTAAGTCTTCTATCTTTTTCATAATAATTAGCGTGAGTATGCTACTACTGCATTATGCCAAATTTGTCAAGGAGACAAGAAAACTTATTACCAAACGTAGAAGCTATAACCTATAAAATAAAATCCGAAATACGAAACAATTCCCAAATCTTAAATCCAAATGTCCAAAACCGTTTTTCGAATTTGTTTAGGATTTTGATATTCGAATTTCGAGTTTATCAAACTAATCCACCAAAGGCGGAGAGGAGTTTTCTCCCATTTCCCGAGAGGGACAATAAAAAGGTTGCATGGAAAGAAGCTGTGTGAAAAAAATATATCCATAATAAGCTATTCCTAAACTTAATCTGAAAGGAGAAGGAAATGAAGGCTTGGGTAAATGGTGGATTTATAGACTGGGATAAGGTAGAAGTCTCAATATTATCTCACAGTTTTAGCAGGGGTTCGGCAATATTCGAAGTTTTAGACATCGTCTCTACAGAAAAAGGCCCAGCCTTTTTCGGCCTTGCCGAACATGTCAATAGATTCTTTAATACTGCTGATCTCACCTTTATGGATCTGCCCATAACAAAAGATGAACTTACTTCTGCCCTCATAGAGACAGCTAAAAAGAACAACATAGGCTATGGCCTTGCAAAGTTCTTCGCCTATTACCCCTTAATAGAGTTCACCGCTATACCAACAAATCCTCAAATTGATATTGCTATCTTCTGTATAGACTTTGACCTCTTTGGCGTAAGACAGGAGGCTATATCTGCTCCAGTCTCTGTTGGGGTATCGAGATTTAGAAAACTGCACCCTGAAACCATTCCTATTCACGCAAAGGTTGTAGGTAATTACATTAATCCATTCTTAGCAAAAGCAGAGGCCATAAAAAAAGGATATGAAGATATAATTATGGTAGATACTTCTGGTTATGTTGCTGAGGGTGCAACATCCAACATCTTCTTCATAAAGGAGAGTACAATAGAGACCCCTACTTTGAGGAATGCACTGCCTGGCATTACAAGAAAGGTGGCAATAGAGATCATAAAGGATATGGGATATCTTGTTAAAGAGACCGATATAAACCCAGAGACATTGACAACATACGATGAAGCCTTCTATTCTGGGAGTCTTGTCAAGATACAACCCATCAAGTCCATTGAGGGAAAAAAGTTAGGGGAGACCTGCCCGGGGCCTCTCACCAAGACCATTATGGACAAGATGAAAAAGGTATATGAAGGTAAAATCAAAAAATATGAAAAGTGGTTAACCTGGATAAAATGAAGCATACATACCGACCAATTGGCATAAAGAGGTATAAAGATGTTAGGAGCAGTTCGAATTATTGAAGCAAGAATGACAAATGACAAAGTATCTGCCAGACGGATGGAAATCCACCACCAAGAGATCTTTCAACAATTGTGCATGTAATCCTAAGAGAATGCAAAAATCAAGGTCTTGACAAACCCCTCCACCTCAAGGGGGGACTGTTCTCGTTCTCCTCTCATTCCTTCAAACGGTCATCCTACGGCTCATTTTTCCACTGCGTGATTTCCTGGAGCAGCCCTCATCCCCTGCTGTTCCTTTGCCTTCTCTCGCTGGGGACTCATTTTCTCACTACGAAATTTTCTGGAGAGCATCTTTAGGCGCTGAAAACGTTCAAAGCCAATAATCTTTCTTACCTGCAACAAGAACCGGAAGCGCTCAATGGCAAGATTGGCCCGCGCCCCTTCCAATTTTTTGAACTGCTCCATAACCGCGGCTTCGTCCAACGTCTCTTGCTCGAGAAGGTTCTCAAGTTCAAATCGTTCTCTCTCCAGGATGCTCTTGAGTTCAATCAGCTTGCGTCGATTATCAACGTAGAGCTTATCCAGTTCACGTTTTTCTTGATCGCTCAGATTGAGATGCTCAGACACGCGCGGTATACGCCACCATTTTCCCGGCGGGGTCTTCTCCGCAAAAGAAATGGCAGGTGAAATCACCCAGATAAGTATCGTAATCCCGATTAAGATACTCTTGTTTAGCATAGTTTATCACCTCTCTTTCCCTGATCATGAGATAGTGTCTCGCCCTCAATGATTGGGACAATAAATTCGATAAATTCTTCATCAATCTCGGAAAAGGATTCTGCGGAAACATCCAGAAATAATTGTGGCAGGGGATCCTCCTCAAGCATACTGATCTCGGTCATGAGCCTCTCGTCTTCCCACATTTCCTGGGTCAATCTGGCAAGCCTGTCTTCAGGTGTGATCTTAAAAAAGAGAGACCAACTCACAACCAGTATTACCAATGCCGTAGTCATGGCTGCCCCAAGAACTACTCGCCAATCCCAGGACCATAAGCTGGAGTTTCGAGACTCCTCGACAGGTAGTAACACCTCCCGTCTTGGCGAAGGCGCAAAACGCTGTGCCATTTGGCCCAGCCGGGCCAGATCTTGCTCAATCCGCTCCTTTTCTGCACGGCACAAAGGGCATGTGGAAAGATGGTCTCGCAATTCAGAGGAGAGCTCTGCCTCGTCCACCACAGCCCAGAGTAACTGGTCTTTGTCAAGATGAGAGCCTTTTTCGTTACTCATGGTGCTTCCTCCTGCAATAATTGAAGCATCGCGGGCTCCTTTCTAAACTTCTGGATCGCCCGATAC
>JAGGYK010000162.1 GCA_021162585.1 Deltaproteobacteria bacterium | reverse complement strand
CAGTGGTTAGCCGTTACACGTGCTGGATTGTCCAGCTTGCCCATATTAGCTTTGCTTGGCGCACTCATATAAGCCACCTTTAAATCTGCCCCCTCAACCATGCCCAAGCAATGCCCAGATATTCATGCATGGCCCTTTCTATCTTATGTAATCCCCTGGAACTCGGATAAAAAGACATCGGGTCAAAACCTTGAGGTTTCCTGACCAAATGTCCGGTAGGGGCAGGGATAGGGTTCATGCCCTGTTTCTCGAAAAGGGCCATTGCCCGCGGCATGTGTGATGCCGAAGTGACTAAAACAAATCTATCACCTCCAACGATTTTCTTTATCTGCCTGGCTTGATCTTTTGTGTCTTTGGATTCCTTTTCTAAGATTATATCTTGCTTATTCACACCAAGCATGCTTGCAACCCTTGCCATAACTTCGGCATCAGATGCCGGATCAAACCCCTTCCCTCCTGACAAAACAAGCTTGCCTCCCGGCACTTGCCTGTATAAACGGATAGCTTCTATGAGACGAACCAGAGATTCATCTGAGATCTGAGCTGTAATAGGAATCTGAGGATCAGACATGTGCCCTCTCCCTAAAACTACGACCCATCTGAGGGAGGCCTTCACATCACTGGCCAGAAGTTTGGTTATGGTGTCACTTGCCTGGCAAGGATATCTATACTCCAGTGGTCTCAAAAAGACATCAGTGGCGGTATCATAACTTAATAGAGCAAGCAAAACCACGCCTGCTAGAATTATACACTTCCCGACCCGCCTTAAACGTGAGAACCACATCAAGGATAGCCCTAATATTAAGATCCCAAGACACAGCGGCAGAGGGGAAAATAAAGGCGCAATAATCTTTTTGAAAAAAAACATCACTTCCCGTCCTTACATATGCTGGCTAGTCATTATAGCAGATATCTGTAATTTTGGACAAACATTCATGCCTGCGCATCAGGCACAACCAAGGATGAAAATGGTCGAATGGTCAGACGCACTCACTTCGAGCCGGAATCAAAGAAAAGAATCTCACCGCAAAGATCACAAAGATCGCAGAGAAAACCCCTTGACTAGTCATGACCCTTTTAGGATAGATACAGAAAGGATACATGATGGAAGATAACATAACGGCCAGAGTTTTAAAATTTGCACCCATTGTAAAAAGGTGGCCTGACAAGCGATGCGGACGATAAAATGGCAGAATTTACCTTAAAGGAAAAGTTTCTGTTCGCCGTGCTTCCCCGGGTAGCAACCTGGTTGACACGCCTGTGGTTCGGCACCGTGCGGATAGAAATTTTAAACAAAGAGATCTATGACGAATATTTCTTGGGGAATAAGGGGAAAGAAGGTATTGTAGCCGCATCCTGGCATCGGCACGCTATCTTCTTTTTTTACTTTTTTCGCAAACTTGACAATGGGGCAATCATGATCAGCAAAAGCAAAGACGGAGAGATTACCTCCCGTATTGCAAAACGCTTCGGTTATACACCTGTCCGAGGTTCCTCCTCCAGGGGAGGTGACGATGCACTGCAAGCCATGATAAATTATATAAAGGGGGGAAAAGAAAAAAGATTTTGTGGCACCGCGGTGGACGGCCCAAGGGGGCCGGCCCGCAAATTAAAAAAGGGGATGCTTGCCCTGGCTAAGGAAACCGGGGCGTTTTTCGTCCCCATGGCTTGCTCGGGCACTCACGTTTACACCTTCTCCAAGGCCTGGGACAAGACTATCCTTCCCCTTCCTTTCAGCAAAATGGTGCTTATTTTTCATACCCCGTTCAAGGTACCTCAAACCCTCTCGGAGGAAGAAATGGAAAGGTTACGCCAACAAACAGAAGACATCCTTAACGAACTTACAGATAAAGTTGACAAGATATGCGGATATAAGGTGTAATATGGGGAATATTGCGGCATTTTTTGATATGGACAAGACCATTATCTGGGAAAACACGGGGTTGTCATCTGCACGGTTTGCCAGAAAGCAGGATTTGATATCCCCTGCACAACTCATCAAGACTGCCTTCAAGATGATCCTCTACAGACTCACTTTGCTTGATATCGAGTCGTGGTATGAAAAAAGCATAAAAAGCATGGCAGGACTTGCCATAGAAGATATGGAAAGCTTTTCAAATCAGTGGTTCGAGGTCATGGTAAAGAAGACCATATACAAGGAGGCAGTGGCCCTTATTCGTGATCACATGGATAGGGGCCACAGGGTCGTGATCGTATCCAATGCGATCTCTTTTATCGTACATCCCCTGGCAGAGACCCTCGGAGTACATGATATTATATGTACCCAGCTTGAAACCAAAGAAGGAGTACTCATAGGGAAAATCATAAAACCCTTATGCTATGGCAAGGGGAAAAGGGATTATGCCATAAGGTGGGCTAAGGATAACAACATAGACTTAAGCAGGAGCTATTTTTATACCGACTCTCACTTCGATATGGAATTGATGAGGGTGGTAGGCTATCCTGTTGCAGTAAATCCTGACGTAAGGCTAACATTCTCTGCCCGTAGGTGTGATTGGCCAATACTCAGATTCAAGCGTGTGCCGGCATTTTAGTGCCGAAATTTGCATTTAATTAAAGAGACTTCGGAAAAAATCTATGGCCTTAAGGCCATAAAAACTAAAAATTATGTACGGCAGTTGCCTTAAAGGAGAGGAAGACCTCAACGCCTTCATGGATTCCCAATTCAAAAAGGGATCCTTTTGTGATCAGTGATTTAAAGGTGATGTCTCCTACGTTTATGTGAACCTCATAAGAGAACCCCTGATCAAACATCCCGGTAACAACTCCCCTGAATGAATTCCTCATGCTTGAAGCAAGTCTTTCCTTACTGATCACGATATCTTCCGGTCTGATAGCTATGTACCCATGGCTGTTTGTCGGTTTTCTTGCTATCTCAAATTCCAGATTGCCTGCAAGGGCCTTTGTACCCTTAAATGTTGCGGAAAAAATATTCTTCATCCCGACAAAATCGGCTACAAGGCTTGAACATGGCCTTAGGAAGATATCTTGAATGTTTCCTACCTGCTCTATCGTACCATTATCCATTATTGCAGCTTGAGTTGCCAAAGACAATGCCTCGGCAAAGTCATGGGTCACCATCAAAAATGTCACATCAGAAGAGTCATGGATCTTCTTTAGCAAATGCCGCACTTCCTCCCTGAAGGTAGGATCAAGTGCGGAAAGCGGCTCATCAAGAAGGATGACCTTTGGGTCCACCATCAACGCCCTTGCAAGGGCAACCCTCTGCAGCTCCCCGCCGCTCAAGGTTATGGGATGACGTCTGAGAAGGTGGGAAAGGTTTAACTGGCTGGCAAGCCAATCAAGCCTCTTTGCCGCTTGATCTTTATCTATCTTGTGAAAGACTGCACCATAGGTAACATTTCTTTCAACATTGAGATGTGGAAAGAGGGCGTAGTCCTGATACACAATACTCACCCCCCGTTTTTCAGGAGGCAGCATTGTAACATCCCTATCCTCGATAAAAATCCTTCCGCTTTTTACAGAAACCAGGCCGGCTATGGCCTCTAAAAGGACAGTCTTACCCGCCCCTGTAGGCCCCATGAGCACGAAAAACTGGTTTTTCTCTATGCTTAGATTGATATCATGCAGATTAAACTCCCCGAGGTGAATGTTAAGGTCTTTTATCTTGATCATACCTGTGCCTTCCTGGGCAGGGCAATAAGCCTTAAGATCAGAAATAAGGTCAGACAAAGGGCAACTAACCAGACTGCCACAGGCTGTGAATATTTAAGTCCATATGCCTCAAAGCGTTCATAGATCATGACTGGCGCTATCATTGGATGATATGCAACGATCACCACAGCCCCGAATTCACTGACTGCCCTCGCAGCGCACATGATAATACCTGCAAGCATGCTGCGCCATGCAAGGGGGAATGTGATCCTGAAAAAGGTGCTGAACATAGAGGCCCCCAGGCTCCTGGAGACATTTTCCAGTCTTGGAGAAATACCTTCAATCCCCTCTTTTACAGAATTGATATAGAATGGCATCCCTACAAAGGTGAGAACTGTAATAATACCTGTCACGCTTCCCATCACACGCAACCCAAGCTCTGCCATCAATTGCCCAACCCAGTGATTCCTCCCGGCCACACTTAATATTGCGATTCCTACTACAGGGTGTGGAATAACAATGGGAAGATCAACAATGCTTTCGATAAGTTGCTTGCCCTTGAAATGAGTTCGAGCGAGCAGATAGGCAAGGGGAGTCCCGAAGACAAAGGAGATTAAGGCTGCAGAACCCGCTGTGTAGATACTCAGCCAGATTGAGCGCAAAACATCTTTGTCCTTTATTGTCTGTCCCAGCATGGAAACAGAAGGGGCCCTCATCATCTCGATCAAGGGCAGAAGGATAAAGGCCATGATGATCACCCCACAGGATATGGTAACCCAGAAAAACGGCTCTCTTTTCACCAGTCTCCCTCTCCTTTTTAATCCTTCACTTCCACCAGGGTTTTTAATCCTATCGGAAGCGCTGCCTTCATTTCTTCTGTAGGAACCCTGCATGGTATGAATGGGGGTTGTCCCATGTCTTGAAGAATCTTCAGCCCCCCTTGAGGATCAAGCATATACTTAAGGAAGCAGATGGCGGCTTCTCT
>JAGGYK010000016.1 GCA_021162585.1 Deltaproteobacteria bacterium | reverse complement strand
GGGATAGTGGCTCTTGAGCGATGCAGGCAAGCGAAAGAACCCCCATCCCGAGGAAGGGTATTTTCATACTTCGTTGCGAGCGTGGATCGCTCATACGCGTTTATATGAAAAAAAGTCAGGAGTCAGAAGTCAGGATACACGTAATAATCCAATCAGAAGCACTCTGGTTCCTGGATGTTTTTTCATGCTTTCTCGACTATCCCATCGACTCTCGACTATTTTTAATGTGCATCAGAGTACGTAAAGTAGCTGTAAATATAATCAAAGCCTGACCATACAGTGAAAAAGCATGCTATCCACAGAAAAAAGTCTCCTCCCAACTGGAACTGAATCCCAAAGATGGTGTAGTGTATCAGGAGTGGTATAAGTGCTGCGCACTGAAATGCTGTCTTATACTTGCCAAGCCAGTTTGCTGCTATTATTATATTCTTTTCAGAAGCAATACCCCTGAGTCCTGTCACTGCCACTTCTCTTGCCACAATCAAGGCTACTATCCAGGCAGGGGCCCTTCCTAAAGGTATAAGCAGTATGAGTGTTGTCGCAATCAGGAGTTTATCTGCTAGTGGATCAAGAAATTTACCAAGGTCTGATTCCATATGGTACTTTCTAGCAACATAGCCGTCAAGGGAGTCAGTGATGGTAGCGGCAATGAATAGTATAGCAGATGCAATAGAGCACCAAAAACTTTCATGCATGAGCAGGACGACAACTATTGGTACCACTATAATCCTTGACATAGTCAAGACATTTGCCCAATTTGTTTTTGGCTCCATACTACTTCCCTATGCTTTTTAATACCTTTTTAACATACTCTATCGTCTCTTGGAAGGGTGGAATCCCATTATATGTCTGTACCATGGTTGGCCCTGCGTTATACGCGGCCAGCGCCAGCGGTAGATTGCCATTATATCTCTTGAGTAAGATGGAAAGATATTTCGTGCCTGCTGTGATATTTTGTGCGGGGTTCCATGGGTCATCTATGCCCATCTCAAATGCTGTCTCAGGCATAATCTGCATCAGGCCAATGGCGCCCTTTTGCGATATTGCATTTGGGCTGAATTCCGACTCCACCTCTATAATGCTCTTTATCAGGGATGGGTCTATGTTGTATGCAGGGGCTATATCCAAGATAACCCTGTCCAATTCATCCATTGTGATCTTACCTGGTAACCCTGAGGGGGCATTCTCTCTGATATAGAGCTCCCATCCGGGACCTGTAGGACAATTGCTAAACTGCAGGCCTTCACCAGGAAGCCTTTTTATAAATATCTCTGCCTGAGATGATAGAGGTAATAGGCTAATCAATAATACTATGAATATGGTAATACAGACACAGCAGTTTATATGGGAAAGACAGTGTTGAGTGTTGGGTGTTGGGTGTTGAGTTAAAAGACAGCTCATGGCCGGTGGATTTTTATCCTTTCCACCTTTGGCGGATAATCCTGCTTTTTCCTGAACACTGCCAGCTGATACCTGCAAACTGCTTTTTTCATATCCTTTTGCGTGGAAGATATACTCTAAACCTTGTACCTTTACCCACGGTACTGCTTACGGTTATAAAGCCTTTATGTTCTTCAATAATCATGTATACCTTTGTAAGTCCTATACCTGTACCAGATGGTTTTGATGTAAAGAATGGATTAAATATATCTTTTATTTCTTCATCAGGTATTCCCTTACCAGTATCTGTTATTTCTACTACTACGAATGATAATTCATAGCGTACCTTTATTTTCAGGTCACCATTGTTTTCCATAGCCTCACAGGCATTGCTGAACAAATGCCAGAATGCCTCAACCAAGTAATTGTGATCCGCAATAATTTTTTCTTCTTTATCAGGTAAGTCAACTGTATATGTAACTCTACTGAATTTGCCTGATGAAAATGTCTTTATTAATGCATTATCTATTACATCTTTTATGTTTGCAAGTAAGAAGTTAGGCTTATGTATCTTTGTATAATTTACGTACTCCTCAATATCTCTTATCATAGATTCAAGTCTTTTTACATCTTCTATAATTAGACCTACATAGATCTTTTGATGTGTATCTGATTCTATGCTACGGTCCAACCGTCTGGAAAACCCGCCTAAGGATGTAAGGGAATTTCTGACCTCATGGGTAATCCCCTCAATTACCTTACCAAGAGAGGCCATCTTTTCTGTATTTATTATTTGATGCCTCATTATCTCCATGTCTGGGAGATCTCTTACCACTATAACCAACCCTCCTGAGTATTTTTCACTCTTTAGAGGACTGCAAGTAAGCAAACCAGAAAATGTAGAACCATTATTCCTCCTGAAGATATACTCTGCTCCAAAGTGATTGTTACCTTTACTAAAGGTTTTCTGTATCTCGGAGAAGACATCTGAAGGTGGTATATCAAATAGTACATCTATCGATTTTCCTTTTAATTCCTGCTCTGTGCCCCATAATTTTCTAGCCATCAAATTCATAAATATTATTTGCCCATTAGCATCTGTAGTGATAATCGCCTCTCCCATAGTCTCGGTTATTGCAGCCAGATATTCCCTGTATGCATCTACTCGTTCTTTCAGCCTCATATTTTCTATACGTGCATCACGATCATTTATCAATTTGTATGCAAGATCTACAATATCATGCAAAGAAAAGGGTTTCGTAATATAATCATCTGCCCCTGCCTTCATGGCCTGGACCGCTAACTTTTCAGATCCTTCACCTGTTATAAGTACTACTGGGACAGTTGTGTCATAAGATTTTATCTCTTTGAGTACACCCATCCCATCTGCCTCTGGCATACGATAATCTAAAAACACTAGATCAGGATGTTCTTTTTTAAAGCTTTTAATAGTCTCATCACCATCAAATGTCTGGATTACATAAAAGCTGTATTCACATAGTGCATCTCTTATAGTATCATTTACACCACGATTATCGTCAGCTACTATAATCTTTCTTTTTTTGTTGCTTAAGGTCTTCATCCTGGATTTTCCATATAGCTAGTATTTCGGCATTGTCAAAGGTTTTCTTTACCTCTAGGATATGTTTGCCAGATGGCAAAATCAATTCAGGCGCAATCTCATAAAGCGGGTAAATCACAAAGGCCCTTAGTTCCATCCTGGGATGGGGCACAATTAACGAAGGTGTATTCAAATATATGTCATCCAACATGAGAATGTCTATATCGATTGTCCTTGGTGAGTGCTTGTATGGTCTTTTTCTCCCAAGAGATTTTTCTAGCTTATGGCATATATCGAGTAACTCAAAAGGGCTGGCCTTCGTTGATATCCTTAGTACAATATTAAGATACCTCGGTTGAGACATATCCACCTCAGATGCCTTGGTCTCATATATGCTGGAGTTCTTTAATATCTTTACACCATGATTATTTAATGCATCTAATGCAGCTATTAAATAATTCAGCCTGTTCCCAAGGTTTGAGCCAAGGCTTAAGTATCCATTCACCCTTTTATTACCCTGTTTTTTAATTCGCCGATCCCTTCAATTGCTATACTGATGACATCTCCTGGTGACATGGATCCCACTCCGGAAGGGGTACCTGTGGCAATCACATCAGATGGCTCTAAGGTCATAATGGATGAGATAAAGCTTACCAGGGAATATACATTAAAGATCATGTTTGAGGTGGATGAAGATTGTTTTACCTCATTATTGAGTTTAGAAGAAATCTTGAGATTACCTACATCCTTGATGTCAGTAACTATCCACGGCCCAATGGGAGCAAATGTATCAAAGGCCTTTGCCCTTGTCCATTGGCCATCTCTTATCTGAATATCTCTGGCTGTCACGTCATTAAAACAGGTATATCCAAGTATATAATCATTTGCTGACTCAAAAGTGATGTCCTTACATCTCCTGGAGATTACTATAGCAAGCTCTGCCTCAAAATCAAGCCTTCTTACCCCCTTAGGGTATATGATTGCTTCATCAGGGCCTATAATACTGCTGGGTGGCTTTAGGAATATTATCGGCTCTTTTGGCGCTTCAAGATTAAATTCTTGGGCGTGATCCCTATAATTAAGCCCTACTGCCACAATTTTTGTAGGTTCTACAGGTGGGAGTAACTTCTTTATCTTTACACATTCCCCAAGGCTTTTTTTATTAGGATCAAACTTATAGATATTATTATCATCCTCTTTAGCACACCATATAATGCTGCCACCTTCAGTGATAGCCCTACCTATCTTCATCTAAGATCCAGCACATCTGCCATAGAATAAAGACCTGGGTTTTTATCTACTATCCATCTGGCAGCCCTCAATGCACCGAGAGCAAAATTTTCCCGTGAGGTGGCCTTATGGGCAAGTTCTAAACGTTCACCATTGCCGGCAAATATAAGGGTATGCTCGCCCACGC
>JAGGYK010000128.1 GCA_021162585.1 Deltaproteobacteria bacterium | reverse complement strand
GTGGCTTCATTTGCTTTGTTACCTCCACAAACGCACCTTTGGTGATAGACTGGTACCTATCCTTTGCCTATGTCGGACTTTAACCGACAAGAAATTGCCAGCTTTGCCTGGCGCACTCATATAAACTGCCATGAGCGATCCACGCTCACAACGAAGTATGAAAATATGGCATTTTCATACAAATTCTATCCCTGTAGTGCATATTTCCCTTAAGCGGGCCGATGAGGGCAAAAGGCCCCTACAGCTGATCGCTGAAAGCTGACAGCTGTTTTCATATAAATCAGGAATAATCTTGAAGTAACCGAAAGGCAAAAAATTTAGCTTTGCGCCTACCTTAACTCTTTCTTCCCATCCTTTCTCTTGATCAACGACTCCTGAAAAAAATCAGCTGCCCCAAAGGGTAAGATATCAGACCACCTGCGACAGCACAACCAAGCAACCCTATTAGCAAATCTTCGCGGGACATATCTAGCCAAGCCCAGATGCAAGAGCTTATTCTGCCATCCAGGTACATAGAGCCTTTTACCACTTTTAAAGGCCTGGTACCCTGACTCTACTACGCAATCGATGTCCTTAAAAGATATCGAAAACGGGATAAAGTCATCAGGGATGCCTGCATCTTCTATGAGAGATGTCTTAGTAAAGGGTGGGTTAAGAGTTGCAACAACTACCTTGCTTCTTAGAGGTAATTCATAACAAATGGCTTCACTCAAGCTCTGGGTAAACGCCTTTGTAGCTGCATACAAGGCCAGTGTGGGTAGAGGCTGAAATGCTGCTACTGATGATACATTAAGAATAGCACCCTCATTCTTCCTAATCATGGCAGTTAAAAATAGACGACTCAACTTGGCATATGCCATACAATTAAGCAATATCACCTGTTCCAGCTTATCCTGAGGTATATCATAAAACTTACTATACCAACAGATTCCAGCATTATTAACCAATATATTAATCCCACCTGTAGAGTCTATAACCTGGTCATAAAGTCTTTCAGGCCCGTCCGTCTCAGTCAAATCAATACCAAATGTCCAAGTCTTTATACCATAACTGGTTTCTAATTCTCTGGCCCAGATATTCAATTGGTTCTTCTGGGATGGGAGATCAGCCAATGCCAGATTCGCACCATCTGCTGCAAAACATCTGGATAAGGCCTTACCAATCCCTCTGGAGGAGCCGGTGATAAGCACAACCTTGTGTTTCACATCTAACTTTACCATGATCACTCCTTTTCTATTAGATCAAAAGGTTTCTTTAGAAAAATCTCCTGGTCTTTGTAGCCTTCACATGCCTGGCAAAATCCTTAAAGGCATCCTTTGTGGTATACTTAAATTTATAATTCAACTCTTTTTTTATTTTTTCATTACTAGCAATCCATGGGTAACGAACCATGTTAAGGGCTGGGCTTGGAAACTCTGTTATAAAAGTAACACGCAAAGACCACATTATGCTGTTTAATGGACGCATTATGGATGGAGGCAACTTTAAAGGCCAATTGCCAAGGATCTCTATCATCTCATCAAAGGTCATGGTACCATCAGCAGCTATATTGTACACCCCATCTTTTTTGTTTAACAAGAGTTGATATATAATCTCTACTAGGTCATCTTCATGTACGTACTGAAATGATACTGTATCTCGTGGCATAAATACTATCTTTCTTTTTAGATGCCTGGCAAGTGTGTTATCAAAACCAGGGCCTATTACAAAACATGGCCTTATAATAGTGAAACATATATCAGGGTGGGCATCCTTAAATTCTTTGCAGACAAACTCCAGCTCCTTCTTGTTCTTAGAATATGTAAAGTCATCATTTCCTCTAAGCGGACTATCCTCTGTCAATACAGATGGGTTATCTTTATGGAACCCATATGCAGTGGTAGAAGAACAGTATAGAAGTTGTTTTATACCAGCCTTAGCGCACGAATTCAGAAAATTTTTTGTCCCATTGATATTGATGTCTTCCATTAAGGCCTTATTATGGAGGGGTGGTATAATGTAGGCAGCATGAATAGCACAATCTATACCCTTTTTTGAAAGTATTGGGTACATATCATCCCTAACATCGTGTCTTATAAACTCCAATTTTTTTGATGTATATGTTGGTGCCTTTACATCAATACCTATAATGCTTTCTACCTCATTTTTTTGATCAAACAGTGAGATAAGTTTATAACCAAAATAACCAGACACGCCTGTTATAAATATATTCTTCATTAAATAAAACCTCCTATCTCGATCGTTCAATTGCGTCTGATGCTATATTTACAGCAAGATTAATCAATTCCTTACATTTATCTGAAGAAGCCATATAAATCTGAAAATCATCCCAATCTTTAAAATCTCTTCCTATGATCTCCCTACATTCTGTCCCTTCTGCCTTGTCTTTGAATTCATTTACTATATTTTTGCCTATGGCAAAAGGCTCAGGCATACCAATGGGGTTATCTAAGAGCAAATTTAAATGACCTATGATAAAGGCCTTTATGGTCTGAAGATATCTCATATCGCGAATATTCATACCAAAAAGGAGATTAATGGCCATTACTGCCCCAACCAGAGCACCACATATCCCTCCTTTAAGACCTACTCCACCATCAAAAACAAAAGACAAGCGTTCAAGCAAAGGATCTCCTATTCTGGTCTTTTCCCTTACGCCCTTTAGTACAGTCTTGGCACAATGGATTGGTGTTTTTGACTGATCAACATCAATTGGAAGTAGATCTTTTTCTTGATAAGTATAAAGGTGATGCACTGCCTTCCCAATATGCCATAGACACCTTGAGACCCTATCGCCTGGCAAGAAATAGCGCAGTTGGCCCGTGGTTGTATAGAAATCCACATCAGTGCGGTCTCTACAATACGTTGTTCCAAAATTATGCCTAAACCATTCCACATATTCACCTACCAGTGAAAGGAGGCTGGCTTCAGCAGGAATACCTTCCTGCTGCAAGGTCTTTTCATGCATGAGTGCAAGTCCTAGAGAACCGCCTGTTATCACACCACAAGTAGATCCACTTGCCACCACCCCACCTTCCAGACCTGTAAAGGCCTTTAAGATTGTATTTTCTTGTCTGGATATCATATCCTGGAAAACTTCCAGGGTAGCTAAGGCTCAATTCAGATCCTTAACAAGATATAGACTGCCCTTTAGACCCCAGTAGGCTTTTTTATTAACCCTCATTTTAAAACCTCCTTACGATTACATCCTATCTAGGACTTGGCTTTGCAATTGGATTAATGGAATGATGATTTTAGAGGTAAAGGTCTCATTAATAACCATTCCTATCGAGACCTTTGCACAATTGCTTGCATATTCATTGCGAGAAGCATGAACGACCTGTCTGCCGAGGCACAGGCAGGCGAAGCAATCCCATTAATTACGAGCAACTGGAGATTGCTTCGCTTCGCTCGCAATGACAATATGGGTATTATGCAAAGGTCTCCTATCGTCAAGTTTGGACCAGCTACACCAAACTCCAAAAACCCAATACTCCAGCATTCCACTACTCCAATTGAGCCACCCTCTTAATTCCCCCTTTGAAGGGGGCCAGGGGGATGTTATTGGGGATAACATCCCTTCCCAAATTAATGCCTGCGCCCTTATGTCAAGTTTGAAGACCTGACCCCATTGTTGTTTTATACCTTCTCCAGTATATGTATAGTCATAGATGCCTCTTCTACGCCAATGTTGCCCCCGCCATTTTCTGTAAGACCAATCCTTGCACCTTCAACCTGGCGCGCGCCAGCTTCTCCACGGAGTTGAAGAACTATTTCGTATATCTGTGCCAGGCCAGATGCACCAATAGGATGGCCTCTACATTCCAGGCCACCACTTGTGTTAATAGGGAGCTTTCCCCCTAATTTAGTAGCACCTGTCTCAGCAAAAGGTCCTCCTTCTCCCACAGGACAAAAACCCATGGCCTCAGTCTGATGCAGCTCTCCGTATGCTGTGGCATCATGCAGCTCTGCTACATCTATATCCTCCGGGCCTAGGCCAGCCATATTGTATGCTTGCTTTGAAAGCCGCTCTCCTATATCAGGGCCATCAAGGTCCCGGTCTGTACCTGAGCCCAAAACAGATGCTCGAATCCTTACTGGACGAGCATTTTTTAATTTCTTCAGGTATGAAGCTGAACAAAGAATTGCAGCTCCTGCTCCATCCCCCACAGGTGCACACATCGCGCGAGTTAGAGGATATGCAATTGGTTTATCTGCAAGGACCTCCTCTACTGTCATATTCATCTGATACTGGGATAAAGGATTCATTGATCCATGCCAATGGTTTTTAGCACAGATAACTGCTAATTGTCTTTGAGTAGATCCAAACTTCTTCATGTGCCACCTAGCTGCCATGGCGTATGCATCCATAAATATGCTACGACCCTCACCCGGAGGGGTCTGACCTTCAGGAACCTCAAATTTAAGCTGCTTGTTTAGTTCTTCAAAGAGTCTTATATGCTCCTCAAAGTTTTCCACATCCATACATGAGGCATATGCCCCCAGTGACAGCGCCTTGTTGGGATTGGATATTTTTTCTGAACCTAAGGCTAAGACTACATCGTGCATCCCTGCACGTATCGCAGTATATCCCAGGAGAAATGCAGTAGAAGCACCTGCACATGCATTCTCACAGTTTACTATAGGGATACCATCAATGCCTTGATCCCAGAGCATCACCTCGCCTCGTATGGAATGCTGGTTTGAAAACATGCCCCAGAATGTATTTGATACATAGGCTGCCTGAAGGTCCTCTTTTTTCAACCCAGCATCTTTTAAGACCAAGTCCACTGCATCCTTGGCCATGCCTCTTACTGTAGCATCTGGATATTTATTAAATCTTATCATACCTGTACCAATCACATACACATCATCCATTACTTTTATAATCCCCCTTTCTGATGTTGTATAATTAGGAGATCTTTGCACAATTGCTTGCCTGTCATTGCGAGGAGCATGTGTGACGAAGCAATCCCATTAATTACAAACAGTTAAAGATTGCTTCGCTTCGCTCGCAATGACAATGTGGGTATTATGCAAAGGTCTCAATTAGATAGCCCTATTCAATCCACTCCACAGGGACCTGCCCTCTGTAAACAGGGTTGTCTAACTTCCCCTTTGGATAGCCAACGCATACACTTGTTACCAGATCATAAGGATATTCTATTCCTATTTCCTTCTTTAGCCATGGCAAGTATTTTATGGCACTCGCAATAAAGCCGATGTAGCATGTACCCAATCCCAAGGAGTGGGCAGCTAATACTAAGTTATGAGCAGCAAACCCTGTGTCCAGATCTGGATTGCTTATACCACGGACATCTTTTAAGATATGAATAAGCACTGGTGCACCCCAGGTTATTGAACCCCCTGATTGATGAACCTTTTGTATAGCTGGTATAGGCCTCTGATCCATGTTATTAACCTGTAAATAACTGGTCAAGGAGACCGCAACTTTCCTCCACGTACCGCTACCCGCATACATCCACTTGATGGCATCCAGGACCTTAGCACATTGTTTGTCAACCTTGTCAATCAGATCTCTATTCGTAACAACGACAAATTTCCAGGGCTGATTATTGCCTGCAGATGGAGCAAATCTGGCTGCTTCTATTATCCTGTGGATAAGCTCTTTTGGCACAGGTTTATCTTTGAATAGCCTGATGCTACGTCTTCTATAGATAACCTTTTCTGTCTCAGTCAAATCTTTTTCAATATCTTTAAAATCCCTGTTAAGATCCTTATCCCCAAAGGGCATTGGAGGTGTCATCTCCCCCTGTTTATCATCTGGGGTCTTGTACCTACCATAAACTACTCTGTATTCCCCCCTTACCCTGATGCAATTTGCCGGGCAGACTGCTTCACAAGTATTGCAAGAAATACAAGCCAGTTCCATACCCTTGTAACCTGTGGCATACGGCATTTTCTTTTCTTCATCCCACTGTATGCATGAGGTAGGGCAGGCCTGGGCACATGCCTTACAATGAGTACACTTTTCAGCATCAAACTCAAAGGTGGGGAGTGTGGTTGGTGGATAGTGTGCGCCCGTGTACTTTTCAATAATTTTAAGGGCTTTTTCTTCTATCGCAAAATAATCCATCTAGGACCTCCTTTCTAATCTTTTATTTGTATCTAAAATGCCTATTCCCAACACTTTAGACCATCTACAACACAGTCTATTATCATGCGGTATCATATCTTATTTAGCGAACGAGAACATATTGGCTTGTCTGTTTTATTTGATATCCTCCACAAAGACCTTCATCAATACCTGACCGCAATCCCCATATGGGAAATCAGCCCCATAACAGCTCATCCGCACATCTATAATATCTCCAGCAAAATCCCCATCTCTAATATAGTCCCTTGTATCATCTGCGATGCGATCCATTATCATTATCAGGCGATACCATATCTTATTTAGCAAACGAGAACATATTGGCTTGTCTGTTTTATCCACTAACAAACGCCCCATTGAGTCAAAATATATCCTATCTCCCACAGCATGACCGGCAATGCATGCCCTGGAGTCAACGATTTCAGCTACAATCCGGACATCTTTAAACTTCTCAATACCTAAGATCTTATTCATTCGTTTTTTTGACCGGATGAAAATCTTACGTTCTTCTTCAGTGAGGGGGTATTTCTTCAATAACTCCCTTGCTATGGAGTCTGTAAGATTGCTAGGAGGCTTTGGCCATATTTTGGTTATGTCCATGTTTCCTATGTCCTTGTCTTTCATTATGCTCTTATTTGCCACTATGGTATCCCCCCGGGGCTTGGGCCTCGAGCTCTTAATGAAGGGAGTAAAATATTGGATGTCAGAGCCATCATGCCCCGAAGATAATCCAAGATAGGCATCCTCTCATATGTGATTCTCATCAAGTTGTTACCCATTCCCTTATTATCAAATCCTGGATCAGTACAACAGACACAATCAAATTGCATCTTAGACGGATCTGCCCCCCTCCCAATCCGGTCAAGGCACGAATATATTACAGGGGAGAGGGCTG
>JAGGYK010000025.1 GCA_021162585.1 Deltaproteobacteria bacterium | reverse complement strand
ATCACAAAGTAGGGCCCGTTCCCCGAACGGGCCGATGAGGGCAAAAGGCCCCTACAAAGCTTTGTGCCTATTTTCATATAGCCCCCCATGTCCTGTCGGACTCACTGAAGGATGAAAACAAAACAACATCCCAGTCCGCTGTCTCCCCCGTCTCAAACTGACCCCCGGCCCCTGATCCCTGACCCCTATTTTCATATAAAGGTCTTGAATGGCTTAATTCGATCGTTGCAAGATAATTGATATGCTTCAGTCTTCAGCCTTTAGTCTAAATACCTGAGTAGTTACAACCAATAAAACTAAATAATAGCCATTCTCATACAAAAATGATGCATACCACATCTCCCCTATCTTTTGCCTTTAGCCCTTGGCCTTTAGCCTTTTGCCTATCCTATTGATTACAGGCTCAATCCCTGGTATGATTTCATCAAATACTTCCTGTACGCTTTTAATCTCTTTTATCATACCCGCAATCTGGCCGCTCATTACTGAGCCATCTTCTACATCGCCCTCTAAAGATGCCATATAAGTCCTGCCAGGGCCTATCATATCGAGGATATCTTCAGGTGAGGTCCCTGTAGTTTCTGCATCCAGGATCTTCTGGGAGAGTTTGTTTTTTATTACCCTTACAGGGTCGTTTACCTTTCTGCCAGTAATAGTAGTATCTGTGTCTTTAGCATTGATAATGGCCTGCTTGAAGTTTTCATGAACAGGAGATTCCTTTGTTGCAGCAAATCTTGTTCCCATCTGAATCCCCTCTGCACCCAGGGCAAATGCAGCAACCATGCCCCTTGCATCTGCAATACCGCCTGCTGCAATAACCGGTATATCAATGGTATCGGTCACCTGTGGGATCAGGGCAAAGGTAGTAAGTTCGTCCCTCCCATTGTGTCCACCTGCCTCAAAACCTTCAGCTACTACCATGTGATATCCAAAATCCTGGACCCTTTGTGCCATCCTTACATTTGCTATCACATGTATTGAGATCACCCCTGCTGACTGAAGCATCTTGTATATTTTTGCCGGATTCCCAGCAGAAGTGACCACGACCTTTACACCTTTATCCAGGGCCTTCCCTATCATGGCCTCATAATCTGGTCTTATCAGGGGAAAATTTATCCCAAAAGGCTTGTCTGTCATTGACATTAATTTATCCAGCTCTGTATTAAGGGTTTCTATGTCCATGGACCCAATACCCATAACCCCAAGGCCACCTGCATTGGATACAGCAGCTGTGAGTGTTGAATTTGAAACCCATACCATTCCACCCTTTATAATAGGATATTCAATACCTAATGCCTTACTTACCCTGGTTTCTATCATATAGCCTCCCTATGGCCTTTTCTGGTACAACAAAACCTATTTTAGCAATCAGCTCTCAGCAAAAAAAGGGCAATCTTTTATTTTTACTGAATGCTGACCTCCGGCCCCTGATCCCTGTTTTCATATAACCCCTTTGTTAATCTTGTTGTACGTCATCTTTAAATTCGGGCAGATAAAATTCCTGTATGGGTTTGCCCTCCACAAAATCCTTTATAAGAGTCGCTGTTACATCTGGTTTTTCTTCCTGCGGGGTATGGCCACACTCCGGGATTACAGCCAGAGTAGAATTTGGAAGATCTTTTTTGAATCTATAGCCAAACTCCAAAGGTATCCATTCGTCATCTTTTCCCCAGATGATCAATGTCTTTATATCTGATTCAAATACGCTCCTTACATAATCCTCAAAGGAGCTAATCTCTATGGACTTTATTAGAGAGATCTGGACATCTAACGCACCTTGTGTACGCAACCTGTCATAATATGCATCTATCTGTTCTTTGGTGACCCAGTCTTTGTGAAAGAATACTTCACGCAGGTTCTTTTTTACCATCCATGGTCCAAAAACAAGTTTCACAAGGTTTCCTGCCAACGGCAGTTTGCCTATTCTAAATAATAAAGGTCTTTTTCTCGGATATCCTGAGGCGTCAATAAGAACCAGCCCATCTATCTTTTCAGGATGCTCTGCAGCCATAAGCACTGCAATAGCCCCTCCTAAAGAATTACCCACAAAGACCACATTATTAAGGTCCATTGCATCCATCCATGCGTTTACATCTTCCATAAGGCTCACAGGGTCATAAGAGGCACCTTTTGGCTTATCAGACCATCCAAAACCCTTCATATCCATGGCCCATACATGATAGCCCTGGGCATTAAGCCTGGCAGCAACCTTTTCCCATGTATAGGTAGATGAAGAAAAACCATGAAGCAAAAATATATTATCTCCTGGGCCAACAAATTCCTGGTAATGATAGTTGATATCCCCTATTTCTATAAAATGATCCTGGGTAGACCCTGATACAATTTGACCTGGAGGTATATTCTTTACAAATAAGCCGCACCCAGTTAGCACCATAAAGATAAATACCCCTGTTATGGACATCAATAGCCTGACATACATTCCTTTCCTATCAATAAGCATCCCTACCTCCTTTTGAAAGGTTTATAATGTTTAATTATCTCTGGAGTTACCTTATTTTCTAAGATCGAGCAATATCAAAGATTTTTCAACGTGACCATTCAGTTACAAAGGCAGACAGGCACAAAGGCACAAAGTAAAAACCTGAATAGTATAATATCTTAAGAAAACTCCTCTTTCAGCAACAACATGTTGTTTTTCTTTATCTTACTGATAGCTGATAGCTGAAGGCTGACAGCTGATAATCAGTATATCAACACAATTAAAACACCACATTTTTAACCACTCTTATCAAAAAGTTCTAAAATTTGCCCGATACCCCGATACAAAGTACTTTTAAGGATATAGGTGAGATGTTATAAAAGGGATATCGAAACACGAGAGATTTATCAAGGTGCTTTAAAGATATGTCTGTAGATTTGAGAGAGGAAGAGCATGACATGTGAAGAGGAAAAGCTTATTGAAGGCTCAAATTTTGAGAGGATCTTTTACCCCAGGAGAATTGCTATTATCGGGGTTTCGCCCAAGGGGTTTGGATTTGGTAGTGGGATGCTTCTCTCGCTCCTGGCAGTAGGATATGAAGGTAACATCTACCCCGTTAACCCAAAAGGCGGGGAATTTGCTGGTCTGAAGATATATAAAAGTGTGGATGAGATCCCGGGGCAAATAGATTTTGCAATAATTGCCGTACCTGCCCATCTTGTACCAGGCGCACTTGAGGCATGTAGAAAAAAAGGAGCAGCAGGGGCTGAGATCCTCTCTGCTGGTTTTAAAGAGACAGGATCGCCAGAGGGGATTGCCTTAGAGGAAGAGATAAAGAAGATAGCAAAAAGAGGTATCAAGGTAATAGGCCCAAACTGTTTCGGGATATATTGTCCAAAGAGCGGCCTTACATTACTACCAGGACCAGATCTTTCGCGAGAAAGCGGCCCTGTTGCCTTCCTAGCTCAAAGCGGTGGGATGTCTATTGATTTTGCCTATATTGGAAAGTGGATGGGGATCAGGTTCAATAAGATGGTCAGCTTTGGAAATGGGGCAGACCTGAGGGAGGCTGAACTTTTAGAATATCTAGGCAGGGATCCAGAGACACGTGTTATTTCCATGTACATAGAAGGAGTGGAAGATGGTAAAGAGTTTTTCAGAGTTCTAAAGGATGTTGCTGCTAAGAAGCCTGTAATCGTGTATAAGGGTGGGCTTTCAGATGCAGGTCGCAGGGCTGTTGCAAGTCACACTGCTTCACTGGGTGGAGACAAAATAATATGGGAATCCCTTCTCAGACAGTGTAATGCAATTCAGGTGAAAGACCTGCTGGAGATGGCCCAGACCAGTCTGGCGTTTTCTCTGCTCCCCCAAAGAGTTTATAAAGGTATCTCAGTAACAGGTGGAGGTGGGGCATTGGGTGTCTCTGCTTGTGATGCTGCTGAGGCCTTTGGTTTGGTGCTCCCTCCTTTAGAAAAAAAGATTAGTGATAAGATCATGGAGGTTCTTCCAAAGCCTGGCTCTAGCGCTACAAATCCAATAGATGCGGCAAATCCCCATGCCCCACCACATGTTCTGAAAGAGGCTCTGTTAAATGCAGGAGGAGATAAAAACATAGATCTTCAGATACTGATCCAACTTCTCCATCACTATAAATTCCTTGCCATGGGGATGGGGGTAGCTGTTAAGGAAGTAACTCCCTATAATGAGCTTGCAGATGCGGCCAAAGAGGTTGTGGATACAACAGGAAAACCAGTTGTTCTTGTCCTACCAAACTATAAGCAGGAGATGGAATATATGGATATTGAGGAGTTGATACGTGAGGCAAGACGTGTGTTTTTGGCCAAAGGAATACCAGTCTTTGATGACCTTAAAGATGCCCTTAGGGCAATAGCCCATGTGTCTAACTACTATGCACGAAATAAAGTTGAAGAAGGCTAAATTTTGTATGAAAATAGCCTGCCTGTGCTGACGGTTTGGTTATATTTCCTTTTGCGTCACATGCATGACGTGGGGCAGATATGCCATGTAGGAGACGCAGACAGACAATCAGGGGTCGGCAAATCTACTACCAGGAAGGTAAAAACAACAACTATGTTTTAACATTTACACGTTCAACACGTTGTTGCTAAATGCTGGTTAATTGCCTCGCTCAAAGAGGTATATAAATGCGTCTTCGAGACTAGGGGGTATAGACCTTATAGAAATTTTCCCCAGGCCTTTTTCTATCAGATTCTTTGCTATTATCTCAGCATTAAGGTGTGGATCTGTGGATAGGATATGCAGCCTTTTGCCAAATGGTGATATATCTGCTATCCCGGGAATACCCTTTAATACTTCTGATATCTTTTGTGTCTGTGGGTGTTCAATCTCGTAGAGACTCCCATGAATCTTTTCCTTTATTTCTTTGGGTGTACCTTTTTCAGCTAGCTTGCCATTAAAGATCATCCCTATCCTCTGGCATTGTTCAGCCTCTTCCATGTAATGGGTGGTCACAAGCACTGTGGTCCCCTTTGATGACAGGTCATAGATGATATCCCAGAATGCCTGCCTTGCCTCAGGGTCAACCCCTGCAGTAGGTTCATCCAGGAAGAGCACCTCTGGCTCATGAAGGATGGCACAGAGGAGGGCAAGCCTCTGCTTCCATCCCGTGGGAAGATCACTTGTCATCGCATGCATCTTTTTATCAAGACCAAAGATCTCAAGATAGGCTCTCCTCAAATCACTTTGCCTTGACCCATATATGCCCTCATAGAGGGCGATATTCTCTCCAACCGTAAGTTCACCATAAAGCGAGAACTTTTGCGACATATACCCAATGCGCTGTTTGAGCATATAGGATGCCTTTGCCACATTGATACCTGCAACATGGGCCGTGCCTTCAGAAGGTCTCAGCAGACCGCAGAGCATACGTATGGTAGTGGACTTTCCTGCACCATTTGGACCCAGAAACCCAAATACTTCACCCTTCTTAACAGAGAAGCTCACCTTATCCACTGCCGTGAAGTCACCAAATCGTCTCGTGAGTCCCTGGGCAATGATTGCGTGCTCTGAGTGATCCATTGTTGAGAGATGTGTGCTGTCTTGATTTATTCCTGATGTCTTCACTTAATCCAACCCCCTGTGAAACATCCTCACACTGACAGAGAACAGGGCAGCACCCATTAGCGCAAGAAAAAGCATCTGGGGCCAGAGCACCTCAAGGCCAAGACCCTTCAGGAATACCCCCCTTATGATGACGAGAAAATAGGTCATGGGGTTTATATAGGCTAACCACCTCAGAGCTAAGGGGATATTATATATGGGAAAGACAAAGCCAGATAGCAGTATACAAGGCATGAGAAAGAAGAACGTGGCCATTATGACCTGTTGCTGCGTTCTGGATATGGAGGAGATAAATATGCCTATGCCCAGCGCATTGATCAGGTAGAGCACGGCAGAAAAGGCTAAGAAGGCGATACTGCCCCTGAATGGCACGGCAAACCACAGGATGCCTACAGTGAATATGAGCACCAGGTCAATGAGACCGATGATGAAGAAAGGTATGGTCTTACCCAGGATGAGCTCAATTGGCCTTACAGGTGTTACCACAAGCTGCTCCATGGTGCCTATCTCCCATTCCTTGACAATGGAAAATGATGTAAGGATCAGGGTAACCACGGTAAGCAGCAACGCTATGATGCCGGGAATGTAGAAGTCCCTGCTCTTCAGGTCAGGATTGAACCATATGCGCATCTTGGGTTCTATCCATGGCTTACCCCTGCCAGGGCTATCGGGGATAAGTCTTCTTTCCATGAACTGATCAATGATCCTGAAGCTATACGAGATCGCGTTCTGGGCCACTATGGAATCTGTGCCCTCCACCACGATCTGCACATCCCCCCTCTTTTGTCTGTCTATGTCAGAGGTAAAATCCTCTGGTATGAAGATAGCTACCTGGGCCTGGCCTTTATCCAGCATGGCCTTTGCCTCTTCAGGAGAATCTACGAGCCTCTCAAGGTGAAAGTATCTTGAAGCAGTGAATGCATCCCCAAGGCCTCTACTCATAGCAGTATTTGATCGGTCATAGATGGCAGTCCTCAAATCGGTTATGTCTGTGTTCACAGCATAGCCGAACAAAAACAGCTGAACCAGAGGGGCACCAAATATGACTAATCTCATCTTCTTGTCTCTCAGTGCCTGGATAAACTCCTTTTTCAATATGGATCTTATGCGCCTAAAATCCATGGCTTAGTCTAACCTCCTTGGAACCTTCCTTGCAGCTAGTATTGTCACCCCGACAGCAAAGATACTCAGAAGGAGGAGGTTTGTATAAAGGCTATCTAGCCCAAGACCCTTGAGGAATATCGCTTTCAAGGCATATATGAAATACCGCGCAGGAACCAGGTAAGTGATCCCCTGAACAATAAAGGGCATGTTGTCTATGGGAAAGACAAAGCCAGATAAAATAAATGATGGCAGATAGGTCAGCACAATTGCCATCTGATTCGCCAGTGTTTGATTCTTTGCAACCCCTGATATCAGAATACCCAGGCCCAGAGTGCCTATTGTAAACACCGTAGAGAAAAGGTAAATCAACGCTATGCTACCCCGAATGGGCACATGAAAAATAAATACGCTTGAGATAAGAAGTATGGTGATATTGATCATGCCTATAACAAAGTATGGGATCATCTTTCCTATAACCACCTCCATGGGTCTTAGAGGCAATGCAATCATGGTTTCCATGGTGCCTGTCTCCCACTCCCTTGACAGGGTCAGAGATGAAAGCAGGGCACCGATAATCACGAGGATCACTCCGATCAGGCCTGGTATAATAAAGTTTTTGCTCTCCATCTCTGGATTAAACCACACCCTTAAGCACGGATTGATAGGGGGCATGCCGAGACCAGGCATTCGTAAAAGCGTGTGCAGGTTTTCTTCCAGGATGATGCCAGAGATGTAGCCAGATGATATCCCTGCTGTGGTCGAATCAGTCCCATCCATGAGGAATTGCACCTCAGCCTTCTTGCCCCTTGCAAGGGCCTTGCTATATCCAGGAGGTATTATCATGGCAACCGATGCCTTTGCCCTGTCCAGGTCTGCAACTATTCGGTCATAACCCTGCCAAAAACCTATAACACGAAAGTACCTGGACCCTTCAAAGGCTGAGATCAGTTCCCTGCCCTTAGATGACCTATCCTGATCCCATATGACTATGGGGATATTCTTTACATCATACGACAGGGAGGAACCAAAGAGCACCAGCAGCACAAAAGGTAGGACAAAGGCAAGCCCCAGGCTTCTCTTGTCCCTTACCACATAAAGGGTCTCTACCTTTGCAAATGCATTTATACGAGAAAAACGCATTGCCTTTTCCTGAGCATGAGGTACACATCCTGCATGGTGGGGGAGACCTCCATCACAACAGCCTCTTTGCCTGCTACTGTCTTCACCCTCTTCTCTACACCCCCAGGCCCCATCTCTCCTAACTCTGCTATGATATGAATATTCTGACCCTTCAGCGTTACTGAGGGAAACTCGCGGCTATCCCTCAATGCCCGGCTAACGCCTCTGGGATCTTCTGCCGTTATATCAACAGTGACATAAGGGAACTGGCTTAACTCCTGAACAGGATCAATAAAAGAAATAAACTGCCCTTGTTCCATAAAGGCCACATGGTGGCACCTCTCTGCTTCATCCATGTATGGTGTACTTACCAAGATGGTCTTGCCCTCTGATGCTATTGTGTGGAGCATTTCCCAGAACTCTCTGCGTGAGACTGGATCCACTCCGTTGGTCGGTTCATCGAGCAGGATCACTTCTGGTCTGTGCAAAAGCACGCAGGAAAGGCCAAGCTTTTGCTTCATCCCACCTGAGAGCTGGGATGCCCTCCTGCGCCTGAATGGCCCCAGGCCACTGAATTCATACAATTTCTCTAAACGTTTGGTATAGGTGGAGCCTTTAATCCCAAAGATCTCGGCCGTGAAGCTAAGATTTTCCTCTACTGTAAGGAGGCCATAGAGTCCAAAGACCTGGGGCATATACCCAATAGTATGCCTTGCCTTCTCGTACTGCTCTACCACATTAATATCACCAGCCTTGATACTGCCAGAAGTCGGCTTCATAAGGCCTGCAATCATCCGTATCAAGGTACTCTTTCCTGCACCGTCAGGTCCTATCAGGCCGAATATCTCCCCGGCCTGCATGCTGAGATCAACTCCTCTCACCGCATCGAGATCACCAAAGCGCTTTGTGAGCGAAGATACTACTACTGCTGGCACGTGCCTTCCTCTAAAGGGAGATAGACATCAACAGGAAGGCCTGGCTTTAATATACCTTCTTGATTGTCTATATACACCTTTGCCTCGAAGACAAGCCTTACCCTCTCCTGCCTTGTTTGAACCTGTTTGGGGGTAAATTCTGCCCTGTCAGCTATGTACCTAAGCACCCCTTTAAAGCGCGTATCAGGGTATGCATCAGTCACCACATAAGCTATCTGACCCAGCTTGACCCTGGCTACATCAGGCTCTTCAATGTATACCCGGGCCCATGGTTTTGTAATATCCCCGATGACCATGAGGACCTGTCCAGGGTAAACCACCTCCCCTGGATCCACATTCCGCTCAAGTACCATCCCGTCCATAGGGGAAGATATCACGGTCTTTGAGAGAGTAATCTTCAAGGAATCTATCCTGGCCATTACCTCATCAAAAGAATGCTTGGCCATGGTATAGGTATCAGATGCTGTCCTGTAAGCAGTAAAAGCATCGTCATATATGCTCTCAGACACTGCCTTTGTCCTGTAAAGGTTTGCATATCGTCTAAAGGTCTTCCTGGTATTCTCAAATCTCTCCTTTGCTATAGATACTTGGGACTGTGCTGTCTTTTGTGCTGCCTCAGCTGCCCTTAGCTGCGCCCTTATTGCTTCACTCTCAAGCTGGAGAAGCATGTCCCCCTTCTGCACCCTGTCTCCCCCCCTACAACCCACCGAGACAACCTTTGCAGAAAGCTCCGGGGAGATATCCACATCAGTGACCTCTATGGTTCCGCTGAGTGTGATCTCACCAACACCTGTGTGGTTACGGCTCATTACCATGTACAGGGCGGCCAGAAGCACCACACCCGCCAATATCAGTAGGAACACAAGCTTTTTCTTCAAATCCGCCTCCTATCTTCAAAGGGAAGAAGGCCTTTCATGACAAAAGCCTTTACTTCTTCTTTCCTCTTAGAAAGCATCTCAGCAGACAGGGGATCGCCCCCCAGAAGTATCTGGATGAGAGGCAATGCGATGGTATAAAAGACATTCATGCCCACTATTGAGAAGATGGTATGCTCAGGACTGACAGGCCGTATCTGACCTGAGTCAACCCCCTTGGCTATCTTCTCTCTCATAAGAAAGAACATGGGCATGAAATAATCCATTGCCAGGCTCTGTATATGCTTGCCTGAGAGTATCTCCCAGGCCATGAGCCTCACAAAAGAACTGTTCTGGGCGAGATACTCTATGTAAAAATCCAGGAAGGTTTCCAGACCATCTATTGTGTTATCTTCTTCCTCAAGGTATCTGGGTATTGCATCCTTGATGCCCTTTATGATCCTCTCGACTACAGCATAGAGCAGTGCGTCCTTGTCTTTAAAGTAATAGTATATCATTGCCTTGTTGACCTCAGCTATATCTGCTATCTCCTGTACTCGTGTGGCATCAAATCCTTTTTTGGCAAAAAGCATCTGGGCTGCATCCATAATCCTGTTTTTTGTGGGCTCTATGCCCCTATTCCTTTCTGATCCATGTTTTTTCATAATTAACCAACCGTTTAGTTAGTATATTATGATATCGGCAGGATGTCAAGGAGGTAAAAGAAGAAACTTGGGAGGCTGGCTAAATTATTTATTAAAGAGGGATTGTTGAGGGTTTATGTGAAAAAGACAGTTGTGAGTGATGAGTTGAGAGTTTGGGCGAGTACGTGCAAACTGCTTTATATGAAAAAGATAGTTATGTAGTTTTGTTGGTTTCATTGGTTTTATTAGTTGCAACTACTCAGGTGGATAGGTAGAAGGTAGAGGGTAGAGGGTAGAAGGTAGAGGGTAGAAGGTAGAAGGTTCCCAATGCGTAATCACACAAAACTAGGTATTTAGCCTTTAAATGGCTTGATTTGAGCGTTGCGAGATGGTTGAAATACTTCAGCCTTATTTTCTTCAACCTAAATAGCTGGGCAGTTACGATTGGTTTAAATGAAGTGAAATATTGAATAGTAAATAGTGTTATTTTCAGATGATGTCCACCTAAGGCGGATAAATTTACAGTGCGTTTGTGTGAAAAAGAAGTCAGGAGTCAGAATTCAGAATCCAGAAGTTAGGATACCTATGATAATCCAATCGGAAGCATTCTGGCTCCTGGATTCTGGATTCTTTTTCATGCTTCGTTGTGGTCGCTGGGCAATGGGGGGTCATTCGTACTATCAGAAGCTTCAGTAGATAAGTCCACTTTATCTTCTAATAACAATTGTTTTTTGCCCTCTAATAATTTTAGATCATTTATGTAAGTTATGGTAAAGTTCTTTACACGTTTTGCAAATCTGCGAGATGCCATATATCCTATAACCATGGATAGGCCGCCAGGTATGGCACGAGTCACATATCGGCCTACACCTCTGCCAATAAGCCTATTTATAGACCTCCTTACGGTTCTTTTAAATATCCGTTTAGTAGATGATGTAGTGATACTGGCACCCAACTTTGAGGCATGATCTGTACTATCCAAGGCATCTATCAGGATATGCCTCACTATTAGTTTTGAATCAGCAGTAAGATCAATATCATATATATACATAATAGCTAATATTAACTGTGTCTGATATAGTATAGAACCTAAAATCTCTACCGATGCAGACCCAATGCCAGTTAACATACCTATCCCGGGTATTACAGAAGGGATCTGGGCCAGGCCCCCCCATATCCCAGCCATCTTAGACCATCTTGTCTCTAAGATATCAACATACTCCTCCTCAGCCCTACCAGGATATTTCTGCTTGATACTATCAACTATGCGCTTTATATTGTTAAGCCTGCTTTCAATAGTCCAATCTATTATCTTGTCTATTACATCATCTACCCATTGTTCCATGTGATTAAACTTACAATAATTCGCTTTAGATGTACATAAAGAATCAACATATGCAGGCCCTTGCCTGGCTGTCTCTGGCATATGACACAAATATAGGCGGAACGGAGTACATGGCTATGCAAAGGTCTCAAAACATTTAGAAAGATACTGGATCCTACAGAGTTTTTTGATTGTGCCGCTATAAAGCCTGGAGTGTACTCAACGTTTCATTATGTCAAGGAACCTCTCCATCTTTTGTTTTTCTGTGAGCACCTTTATCCCCAACTCCCTTCCTGTAGAAGGAATCTCTGGCTTATCAGTCCTTTCCACCAGTGATATAGCCTCTGCAGGGCATTCGCTTACGCAAAGCCCGCATCCTATGCACCTCTCAGGGATAATGCTGGCAATATCATCTTTTATATCAATAGCACCCATGTGGCAGCGCTGATCTGCGCATATACCGCAACCAGTGCAATCCTCGTCTTTTATCTGGGCAATGTATGAGCTAGTGGCGAATGCATGTGGGAGGTTAAGCTGGGTCCTGCCGCGCAGGACGGTACAGCAGCAAGGGCAGCAGTTGCAAATGAAGGTTGCCTTGTCTGCACTGTTGTTGCTCGTATGGATGAGTCCTGCATCTTCTGATCTCTTCAGCACATCGTAGGCCTGCTCCTTGCTAATCTTGCGAGCATAACCTCGCTCCACAAGAAACTTGGCATGGAGTGGTGCCGAAGACCCACCAAAGATGAGGCATGTGTCCCTTGGCGCATCGCAGGCACCCACACTTGCCCTGCAAGCACACTCAGCTAAGGCAATGAAGTCTGTTTCTTCAATAAGCCTGGATACTTCTTCGTACGGGTGTGCCTTTGTTTCTATATTAAGAGAGTCTTCTACCGGGATAACCCGTGCCAGGGGAGTAGGTTTTCCGGCAAAGGATGCCCCCATGCCGTCTTTATGGTACTCTTCCCATAGCCGCCCCAATCTTTCATGAACAGGCGTGCCACCTCCTCTCATAAAAGGGAACTCAAAAAGGCCAGGTATAGAGGGCACGAGTCCATAGCCTCTTTTACCATCCTTCTCACGGGAGAAAATGATAACCTTATCTGCCATGGCCTCCAGCCTCTTTTCAGCCTCTTCTGGTGAAAGACCTGCAGCTTGAGCAATTTCCTCAACGCCTTTGGGGGCAAAGGTCATGTGGATAGCAATCTCCACCTCTTTGGGCGTAAAAAGAGTCCGTAGTATCTCATCAAATGCCTTAGACTTAGGCGCACCAGATGGGTGGCTGTCAAGTATCTCACGTAATTTTTCGTAATTATCCATGTCCCCTCCCTTACTCATATCCGCTCAAATATTAAAGTTGAACTTTATACTTTAATATCATTGTAAGCCATCATGTGTCAAACTCAGAATCGAAAAATGATTCGGGCAACAGCCTAGCAAGACCTGATCCCAATATATGCTTGTAACCTTTTCTATATGACCTGCGAATAATATATATAATAGGACGTCCTAAAATGAATACAAAAGGGGCTGAATAGCCCAAAGGAGGGAAAATGAGATTAAACAAGATATTGGTAACAGTATTGGTCCTTACTATGGTTTTTGCCGGCTCATTGCCGGTAATGGCCAAAAATTTTCGGGAAGGTCATCATATGCACGGCATGGAACCCGGATTCATGGGTCCGAGGATCTTGATGGAGCTCGACCTGACAGATTCTCAAAAAGCTAAAGTTAAAGCAATCTTCATGAAATATCGAGATAAAACCAAAGATGCCATGGATAGCCTTAGGGAGGCAGGAGAAAAGCTGGAGGAAGTGACTCAAGCTGAAGAATTCAGTGAGGAAAATATCAGACAAGCCTTTGCCCAGGTCTCATCAGTTGGAGAAGAGTTGGTTGTTTTAAGGGCAAAGATCTTTGCTGAATTGAAGACAGTGCTTGACACTGAACAGATCGAATTGCTGAAGGAGAGGCACACTCAGAGGGCTGAATGGATAAAAAAACATATTGATTTCGGACGATCAATGTTTAATAACTGGCTTGGAACGGACAGCGAGTAAAACTCTTAGCAGGGTCAGAAAAGCACATGCCTTTCCTGACCCGCTTACCTGATGCAAAGATTGATTGTTGGTTGATCATTCTGTCTCAATTGTATAATGCTAAAACGGACTACTTGATGCTCAGAGATCATACAGATTCAGATAAGCCCAGTGATATTGAGATCATTCGTCGGGTCATAGATGGGGACGTGAATGCATTTGAATATTTGCTGATAAAATACAAGGAGCATGTTATGAAGATCGCAACAAAACATGTGCCTTTTGATCAGGTGCAGGAAACCGCCCACGATGCTTTTGTAAGGGCATATCAATCCTTGCCCACGTTTAAAATGGAGAACAATTTCAAAAGGTGGTTGTCCGCAATTACAGTGAGAACCTGTTACGACTATTGGAGAAAACAGTATAGGTCCAGGGAGGTCCCGATGAGTTCTCTTAGTGAAAAGCACCAGGATTGGCTGGAAGGGGTTATATCGGATCGATCAAGCCATGCGTTTAACGAAAGATCCAAACAAAAAGAAGCCAGAGAATTGTTGGATTGGGCTCTGGATAAACTCTCGGCTGAAGACAGAATGGTCTTGGAGCTGGTCTATCTGGAAGACCTGCCAGGAAAAGAGGCCGCTGATCTTCTTGGCTGGAGCATTGCAAATGTAAAGATCCGATCCTTTCGTGCCCGAAATAAACTTAAGCACCTGTTTAAGGAATTAGCTGAAGGGAGGAGAGTGTGAAATTCTCTAAAGACAACCATGAAAGATTGGAGAAAGCACTCACTACAGCGTATCATGAAAAAGAAAGTCCTGAGGTCAATGAGTTTTGGCAGATGAAAGTAATGAGCAATATTAGAAAGTTAGGACCTCTTAATGCCAAAACAGACTCTCTTATGCTCTTTGAACAGGTTGTGTGGCGCTTTGCTCCTGTAGCATGTCTTTTGATACTTACATTAACTGCCTTTATGATCAATCTTGATTTCATTCCAGCTTATGAAATGACAAAGATATCTATGAATGATCCAATAGAACTCACTTTTGCACAATTATGGGGCTTATAAGGAGTAAAAAATTATGAATAAATTAAAAGTATGCATAGGTATAACCCTAGTATTTATTCTTGGTGCATTGGTAGGTTCCGTAGGAACGCAAATATATATTAAGCACAGGATTGTACAGTTTGCAGAAAGTGGGCCTTCGGAAAAAACTGCTTTCTTTATGAAAAGACTTTCTCATAAACTCAAGCTGAACAAAGATCAGCAAATAGAGATTAAAAGAATTCTGTATCAATCACAAGAGAGGATACGTGATTTCAGGCAAAAACATCTACCTGAGATAGAAAAAATCATGGATCATACCTTTGCACTGATGAAGGAAAAGCTGGACGATAAGCAAAAACAAAAGCTGGATGAGATACATGAAGACTTCAAAAGACATGGAGGACCAGGGTTCCCCCGCCATCCTCACCCGCGTCACCATCGTTAATTATTGACGGGTTGTTGCCCGAACCATCTTTGGGCAACAACCTCTTGACTCTCGACTGTCTTTTTCACTATCAACTCTCAACTTAATTTGGGGTCTTGACAACTGAGAAGAAAGTACATATTAGAATATTAGAATATCCTAATAAACTAATTGATAGTGGGCTCTATGGTAGAACTAAATTATGAAGAGGTAGCTACCCTTTTAAGGGTTTTAGGAAATCCAACAAGAGTGATGATTGTGAAGGAGTTATCTAAAGGTCAAAGATGCGTTTGTGATCTAGAAAATAGGTTGGGGATAAGTCAGGCAAATGCATCCCAACACCTGAATATACTAAAGGTAAACAATATTGTGGATTGCATACGTCAAGGAAGCTCAAGATGCTATTATCTAAAACAACCTGATTTTATAAAGAGACTATTCGAGTTAATTAAAAAGAAAGGAGTCTAGCATATGGGAAATAACCAGATAAAAAATCAGCTATACGATGTAATTATTATAGGTGGAGGGGCTGCCGGACTTACGGCTGGGATATATGCATCAAGGGCAAGATTAAAGGCACAATTGATTGGGAGCTCTGTTAGTCCCAGTCAAATTACTACCACAGATATTATAGAGAACTATCCAGGCTTTCCCGATGGTCTACCTGGATCTGAACTTATTGAGAGATTTAAGAAACAGGCAAATAGATTTGGTTTAGAAACTATTACTGGAGATGTAAAATCTATAGCAAAGATACAAAAAGACAATACCAAAGGCTGGAAAATAGTCACAGAAGATGAGAGCTATAATGCACTCTCTATTATCATAGCAACAGGCGCCTCTCCCATGAAGTTAGGCGTACTTGGAGAAGAAGAATTTGCAGGCAGAGGCGTATCATACTGCGCCACCTGTGATGCCCCTTTCTATAAAGATAAAGATGTCATAGTTGTAGGTGGCGGGGATACAGCCATACAAGAGGCCCTGTTTCTAACCAGATTTGCCAAAAAGGTCACGATAGTACATCGTCGGGAGAGACTACGTGCAACAGCCTTCCTGCAGGACAAGGCATTTGCCAATAATAAGATCGGCTTTGCCTGGAATTCAATAGTAGAAAAGATCCTAGGTGATACATTTGTCACAGGGGTAAGGTTAAAGAGTGTTGTATCGCCTGATGAATACAATGAAATACCAGCAGACGGCGTCTTTATCTTTACTGGCTTAAAACCTAACACAGAGATTGTACGCGGCATAGTTGACCTGGATGAAAATGGCTACATCATGGTAGATCCCTACATGAAGACATCACAAGAAGGGATATTTGCCTGTGGAGACTGTACAGACAAGTTATTAAGGCAGGTTATCACCGCATGTGGAGACGGAGCCACAGCAGCATTTGCGGCACAGCTTTATATAGAATATCTAAAAGATATATCTTACGATAATACCTATGAACAAATAGAAAACAAACAAAATAAGGAGGCTTACAGTGTTATTAGATAAAAAGGTTCGATCTCAATTAGATCAAAAATTCAAGGCAGAGCTCAAAAGAGATGTAGACATCAAAATATTTTCAAGTGCTATCATTTCTAATCCCACAGGCACTGACAATAAAGAATACGTCCAGTTTACTCACGACTTCTTAAAAGAGCTCAGTGAGGTAAGTAATAAGATAAAGATAGAATTTTTAGATATGTACGGTAAAGAGGCTAAAGATTTAGGCATCAGTGTCTCTCCGAGCGTATTTATTGGCCATGATATGGGTTATTCCATACAATACTGGGGGGCTCCTGCTGGATATGAGGCAAGCGGATTTATTGAAACCATATCAATGATCTCCCGTGGAGAAAGTGGATTAACTACATCTTCAAAGGAAAAATTGAGCAATATTGATAGAAATACAGTTTTAGAGGTATATATTACACCAAATTGCCCACATTGCCCTAAGGCAGTACTATTGGCCAACCAACTAGCTGTAGAGTCACCAGGTAAGATAACATCCCGATGCATTGAAGCACAGGAAGTGATGGACAGAGCCCGCACATTTGGCGTCTCATCCGTTCCTCAGCAGGTAATAAACGAAGATATGGATTCCATAACAATCGGAGTCCAGCCTGAGACCAAATTTGTAAATCAAGTGCTAAGATACGGGTCTTCCCGTGCCGAGTCAATACTAAAAAACGAAGAGGAGAAAAAAAAGAAAATGGAAAGACTTGAAGACAATCCTGATTATCCCGTTATCCTAACAGATGAGACATTGGATAAGGCTGTAGCCAAATACCCCTTCCTTGTGGTTGACTGCTGGGCCGAGTGGTGTGGACCATGCAGAATGGTAAGCCCAATCATTGAGAAATTAGCAAAAGATCACCAGGGCGACATAACTTTCGGCAAGTTGGATGTTGATAGTAATCCTGCAAGTGCAACCAGATTTGGTATTCGCTCCATACCTAATCTGCTCGTATTCAAAGATGGTAAAAAGGTTGGCGATATCATAGGAGCAATGCCGGAGAGGCAACTGCTTGAAAAGATAAGTACATATAGATAATAGATAAATAATGCCAGTAGTCAGTAACAGTTTACAGGGATCAGCGGATAGGGGACAAAATCCCCAAAAATCGCCCTGATCCCTATTTTCATATAAACGCGCATGAGCGATCCACGCTCACAACCAAGTATGAAAATGAACGTATCACAATGTAGGGCCCGTTTCCCTAAACGGGCCTATGAGGGCAAAAGGCCCCTACAGCTGAATGCTGATCGCTGAGAGCTGATAGCTATTTGTCGAGTAGACATCTATTTCCTCCTAAAATGTTTATACCTTATTTGTGAGGAAATGACACCCCTCACAGAACCGGACTTGTGGTTTTCCCACATCCGGCTCTTCGCTAATAT
>JAGGYK010000085.1 GCA_021162585.1 Deltaproteobacteria bacterium | reverse complement strand
GGCATCGTACTCGCATATATTAGCACACAAACCACAGCCATTGCACAAAGATTTGTCTACTATTGCATGCATTGGAGGTTCTTTCGCTAATTCCTCAACGGTGGTCAGATGCTTTAGAGCTATACCTCTGAAGTCCGTTATCTTTTCATATCCTTTTCTTTCCATGAATGCCCTCAAGCCATCGCTAAGTTCCTTAAAGATTTTTAGGCCTTTCCACATTACTGCTGTGCAGATTTGTACAGTTGTTGCCCCTGCCATGATGAATTCTACAACGTCCCTCCAAGTAGAGATGCCGCCTATTCCAGAGACAGGTATTCTAACGGCTCTAGCGATCTTGGCCACGCATCGCAAGGTAATCGGTTTTATTGCGGGCCCTGAATAACCGCCAAAAGCGGGCAGTATGGGTTTACCAGTTTCTATATCAATACCATAGAGTGCTTGAACGGAATTTGTTGCAGATATAGCGTCGGCACCAGCTTTTTCGGCTTCTTTGGCTATCTCATCAAGATATGCAAAGTTTGGGGATAGTTTTACCGTTACAGGCAAATCTATAACTTCTTTTACCGCTTTGACTTGTTCTGCAGTTAGCTTAGGGTCTCTTCCGATGTGCATCCCAACTTTCTCGGCGGGCATTGGGCACGAAACATTTATTTCAATCATGGATACGTAACCAGTTTCTGCAACCATCGATGCTACTTTTTGAGTTTCAGAAGGATCTGGATTAGCAACAACACTTGCTATGATGGGTGCTCCACCCTCAGCAGCTATCTTTAGCTCCTTTTCTATCCACCGTTCTAAGGGAATAGTTGAGAATAGTTCCAAGTTGATCATGCCAATTGGCGTATTACCAACTCTTACCAGTCCCATTCTCCCCACACGAGGATGATGCAGCCACCTTGCAGGGGGCCCAAGGGATTTCGGTATTATCGCACCCGCTCCTGCAAGCGCGGCTCTTTTCAAGTGTTCTCCGTCCCAGCCTGGGCCGCCAGAAGCTAAGATTATAGGGTTTGAAAGTTTAAGACCGCAGAAATCTACACTTATATCTACCATATTCTCACTTCCTTTTAACCAAACAGTTGCACCACGTCACCTTCTTTCAGTTTTGTATCCAAGCCATTTAACCACCACGTCATTCTGCCATTGACTAATATTCTGACAGCTTTCTTATTTTCCTTTAAATCAGGGGTATATCTTACGTCTCCTGTTTTTGGATCTATGAGGGCGTCCACAATCTGTTGTCCATATATTTGCCCGAGTTTTGATATCAAATCCCGTACTGTCGGATTCGACTGCTCAAGTTCTATTATTTCTTTAGTCTTACCAGTTAGTCGATGAAACATTAAGAGGTATCTAACTTCAACTTTCATATTGAAACCTCCTATTTTGCTAGTTTGCCTAACTTTTCCAGATCATTTGCAACATAATCAAGACCTAACTCTACAAGTTTCTCTTTCTTCGGATAGCCCGTTTCTAGATCCCATCCACGAAGAGTGTAGTATTCTTTTAGCATGGGTTCTAGCTGTACAACGCAACCCTTTGATGGACCGCGAGGAATCGGTTCCTTTAACATCCTTTCTGGTTGTGTATCGTCTTTTCTTGTTAAACCTTCTCTAATGTTAAATGCTCTTTCCAAATTCACTATCCTTTCGCCTATTCTTAGAACTTCTTGTTTATCGATTTCCCATCCAGTCAGTGCATTTATCAGTTTTGCTATAGTTTCTGGTAGTAGTAATGCTGTTCTGGTTATGTATTTGCATATTTCAATAGCGTCGGTTACAGCTCTCATTTCTTCATGGAACTTCACTACTGCTCCCTTAGCTATAGTAGAGAACCGATCGGCAGCCTTGTCGGTTCCAAATAGTTCCTTTGCCCTTTTAGGCAACGAGTATCCTAAAGCAGCTAAGGCTCTAAGGTGGTCGCCTCCTCTGCTTGCTACGGCATAACCGAGACCACCATATCCCTGTACTGCTCTTGGATCCACGGCGGGGGTTTCCATACCCTTTATATGGATTGCAAACTTTTCAGAACCCTTTATTCGTTCTGACATCCTCTTTACACCTTCCGCTAGCAGATTTCCAAAACCTTTTCTTTGCGCAATTAATTTCAGTGATTCAATGATTACGTCGGTATTACCCCAGCTATAATCTAGGCCACCAGTGTCTTTTTCGGTTATCAATCCTTTCTCCCAGCATTCCATTGCAAATGCAATTACAGCGCCAGATGATATAGTGTCTATTCCTAGTTTGTCAGCAAGTGTAGAGGCGTAAGCTACAGATTCTAGGTTATCATTTCCACATCTCGTGCCATATGCAACAATATTTTCAAACTCGCATGATTCGCCAATACATGCATATGGGCCAGACTTGACTTTGTAAACTCTTGAACAATGGAGGGGGCAACTGAAACATGCAGTTATATGCACTGTGAGTTTTTCCTCGAAAACTTCTCCATACAGTTTTTCTGCGTTTTCCCAGTAGGCTTCTTTGCTGTTGAAGGCTGTACATGCGCCGAATTCGTTATAGATTGTTGTGAGACCTGCGGTTCCATATCTAGAATACAATTCGTAAAATAGGTCATTGGCTATAAGCTTATTTGCCTCTTCTCTAAAGTTAAGTAATGCTTCAACATCTGCTACTTCTACGCCTTTGGTGCCTCTTACGGCTATAGCCTTAAGATTTTTTGAGCCCATAACGGCGCCCATACCTGTTCTACCAGCAGCTCTAGATTTTTCATTAATAACGCATGCAAATCTTACCAGATTTTCCCCTGCTGGGCCGATGCAAGCAACTTTAACTTCAGGGTCTCCCAACTCTTCTATTAGCATGTCTTCGGTTTCCCACGTATCTTTTCCCCATAAGTGACTTGCATCACGTAGCTCTACTTTATCGTCGTCTATCCATAAGTATACTGGCTTGTTTGCCCTACCATAAAAAACAATATGGCCGTATCCCGCGTATCTTAGTTCAGGAGCCCAGTGCCCTCCGGAGTTCGCGTCACCAAAGAAGTTGGTCAGCGGCGATTTTGCCGACACATTGTATCTTCCAGAAGCTGGTGCCAAAGTACCCGTTGCTGGGCCAACTCCAAAGACTAAAATGTTCTCTGGGCTAAGCGGATCTATTCCTGGCTTTAGCTCATCATATAATATTTTAGCGTTTATTCCTCTTCCTCCAAGAAAATTTCTTGCAAGTTTTTCGGGTAATGGCTCTTTAACAATCTTTTGTTTAGAGAGGTCCACTCTTAATATATATTCAGGGATAGCATATCTCATTTTCATCCGTCTCCTACAATTTTGAGACGGCAGATCGTATAACCTTCTCTTGCTTACCGATAGGGATGAAGGTTATTGCATGGTCTATACAGTATTTTACGCATTGGGGATCACCGCCACAGAGATCGCATTTTATCACCTGTCCGGTAACTGGATCTACCTTCATTGCTCCAAATGGACATGATTGTACGCAGATCTTGCAGCCTATACACTTATCATAATCTATTAAAACCATAGCTCTTTCTTCATCATAATGAATGGCGTCCGTTGGACAGTTCTCTGCGCATGGTGGCCGTGCGCATTGTCTACAATAGACTGGACGCATTTCTACTCCAAATTTGTTTCTAATAACGTATATCCGCGCCCTCATCGGATTGTTTTCGCCCGTATGTACCAAAGAACAAACTATTTCGCATGTCCGGCACCCAGTGCATTTATCTAGGTCGACATGGAGATATCCCTTCATTTTTCCCACCTTTTGATGACTCAAAATAATAAGGACACTACGCTATTAAAATTTTTAGTTATAAAAAGATTTGTGACTAAAAGCCTTAAAGGAAATTAAGTTTCAACGCTATATTATTACTTAACCCCCACCTGCAGGGGGAAGTATAGATATTACGTCTCCATTATGGAGTTTGGTGTCTTGTTCATTTAATGATTTATGATCCTTACCGTTAATCAAGATCACGCAATTTTTGAGATAATTTATCACATCGTTTTTGCTAGTGAGATTTTTAGAAATTAAGTGACCATAATTCTCCGCGAAGAATGATACAACTTCAGAAATTGTCGATTCTTCTGGGAGTTCCAATGTTAAATTGTCTTTTCCTACAGCAGCTCTTAAACTCAAGAATAATCTTACATGTTCTTATATTTCTTTCGAAAGGAACTTCAAATGTTTTAAATATAGGTTTCTGTCACATCGATCGTTGGGACGAAGCAACTTAACTGACATTTAGATGAGCAATTAACATGTTGGAACATAAAATAGAGAGAAAAGTTAAGGAATTTAGAAAGCAAGAGATCGCCATGGCCTATCTCTGAGATGTTCTAATCCAACTCTTTCTACGATCGAATTCGCAACTTTCATTGCTTTTTCCATAACTTCTACTTCATTCACCGTTTTTATTTCTCTGTTTTCCATCACTATCTTGCCATCAATTATTGTTGTATCAACGTTTTCGCTTGTGGCAGAATAAACCAAAGTTGATACTGGATGATGATAAGGAACAGTCGCTGGTTTCTTGAAGTTCATGATGACAAGGTCTGCTTTTTTCCCTGGCTCTATTGATCCAATTTCATTCTCTAATCCCAGTGCTCTTGCTCCGTCTATCGTAGCCATCTCGAGAACTTTTTCACATGTAATAATAGTCGGGTCACCCGCATGGTGCACCTTATGCAGTAAAGCAGTTATCTTCAATAATTGTACCATATCCTGGTTATTATTACTTGCCGCTCCATCGACTCCTAATCCAACAGTTATTCCCGACTCTATCATCCGTGGAATAGGAGCAACGCCGGAAGAAAGATACATATTAGCCGTAGGGTTGTGTGAAACTTTAATGTCTCTACCCTTCAATATTCTGATGTCCCGATTTGTCATAAGAACGCAGTGAACAGCTAGCAAGTCTGGTCCAGTAAAGCCTATATGATCCATAAACTCCAGATCGCGCATACCAAATCTCTTTATTGCACTCTCAATGTATGTTGGACTTTCTGATACGTGTGCAGATATCCTCGTTTTTAATTTGTTAGCAAGAGCTCTTACTCCTTCGTAGCACTCTCGAGTCGCATGGAAGATCGTATCTATCCCAAACCAAACGTGAATACGCCCGTTAGCTGAACCATTGTATTCTTTAAAAACTCTTTCACAATCATTTAATGCATCGTCAAGGTTCTCTATTAACTCTGGTGGGAGACCGTATTCTTCACCCCAGTCAATTATTCCTCTAATGTAAACTCCACGTATACCGGTTTCTTGAAATGCTTTAATGATGGGGTCAGCGAGCTTCGGCCTAGGGTGAGGATAATCAAAATCTGCTGTACAAGTCGTTCCAGATTTAATGGCCTCAATACATCCAAGCAAAGCTGCGACGTATTTGTCTTCTTTTTCATAATATGGTCCGCTCCGCCAGGTCATTTCATTGCCCCAATCTATGAGAACTCTATCGTCGCCAAGACCTTTCAGCAGCATTTGCCAAAGATGCGTATGGGTATTTACAAACCCTGGAAAAACCACTTTTCCTTTAGCATCAATCACTCTATCAGCACTATATTGTCTTTTTATTTCATCAATCTTGCCGACAGCCTCTATTCTATCTCCGGAAATTACTATTCCCCCGTCTTTTATTACTCTTCTGTCCGGATCTACTGTTACAATAGTTCCGCCTTCAATTAGTATGTCTGCCATCACCCTTCCTCCCAATCTAAGGATATAAGATTCTTCCAGAGAATTATTTAACCT
>JAGGYK010000144.1 GCA_021162585.1 Deltaproteobacteria bacterium | reverse complement strand
ATAATCACCTGTATAAAATTTTTTATAAATTATATTGATGACAGGCGTAAATAATTACAAATGCATAAAAAGCAAATTATTCTCTTAAGATAACATATCTTGTTTTTGACTGTCCAGGTAAATTTACGGTGACTCACTTTGCCTGGCCCCTTAACCGTTATTGATCAGATCTGAAACCAATCTCTTATAAACAGAAAAATCTTCTCCGCTGGTAATAAAACCCATCTTCGGAGCGATCTCATAAAAAATAACTTCACTCGGCGATTTCAAATAATCTCTGTTTAAATCAATTTTTCTATAGACTTCCTTTTTTGCCTTGATTTTTGGATATACTATTTTAAGGCCGGTTAGAACATTTCTTTGTGATGGATAGAAACGGGGCAAACTGTATTTCTTCTTTAGTTCATCTCTGGTTAAACTCACATGGATGTCTGCTCCTTTTGAGACAAATCTTGCAATACTGATGGTAAATAAAAGAATCAAATCTCTGATATAAATTCCCAGGATCCTTTTTTTGGCATTATCTACAATAAATTTGGGTACGTATTTAAAAGCACTTTTTATTGGATTTAGCGGGTATTCATACAAGTCAATTTCTAAATTTAAAGATTTCACACTATGAAAGGTTATAAAGTTGGTGAGATCATGCCCGATGTGGGCACCTTCCCATCCAACAGAGTAAATCTCTCTTGGATTGATTTTTTCGATGAGTGTTTTCAGCTTATTAAATGCCATGCAAAGACCTTCTTCGGTAACGATTTCATCCTCACCAATTTCTAGAAAATCCATGTTTTGTACACCAAGGCTTTGCATTGCGACAATTGATTCCCTCTTCCTAATTTCTGGATTACCGTTTCTATTGCCATTGGTTACCCAAACCAGATATACATCGCTCATTTTTTTGAGTTCTTGCTGGATTTTCCCAGTGATAAACATCTCGTCATCCTGGTGAGCAAAGACAAACAGTATTCTTTTTTGCATTTCCATAATGTTACCTCTTCTTCTGTAAGATATCATTCTTTAATACAAAAGCCATTATAAGAATTCAATCTTTGACGATTTCGTAGATGGTTTTTATAAATAATCTTAAAAAAACGCAACTTAACCAAACCAAAATTTGATGGTTTATCGTGATGCATCTATTCTGATTCGTTTTTACGAGTTTAATCACTCTTGACAAAAGAAAAACCTCCTGGTATTTTGTAAAATGGTAAGACCAATTGATCAATTTACCAGGAGGTACAATTATGACGACTGCAAGGTTCAGTCCGATCGGGTTCGATAAATCTAAGCTTTTGGCCTGCATGACGGAGGAGGGGATTGACGCAGTACTGCTTTCTAGCCCTGAGAATGTCTACTACACCACCGGCTATCCGTCGATTCCGTCGGCAGGCAATCCTATCCTGTATGCGCTGCACAATCAGATCCCTTTTTACTCATTCATCGAGGCAGACGGACGTGTAACACTTCTGGCCTGGTTTGGCGCTGTCATGGGAGGTGTGGAGTTCGATGTCGACCATGTAGAGTTGTTCGCGGATAAAAGAGGTGGACAGGAAGTTTTGAAGAATTTCTTCATTGGACGGAACCTGACGGGCAAAACTATCGGGATTGAATCGTTTAGTCCGTTCATGGTCGTCCAGATGATTGAGAAACATAGCCGGCCAGCGAAGTTTGTAGTCATCGATTCGATTCTGGATACCCTCAGGGCAGTGAAGTCCGAGCGCGAAATAGAGCTGATGAAACAGAGCACCGCCATAGTCGAGAAAACCATGATCGAACTCATCGAAAACCTGAAACCGGGGATCCGGCGGCCGGAACTCATCCAGGAAGCAAAATACCGTATGATCAAAAACGGTGCCAGCGGCGTGGGCCACGTTACCATTTCGTTCGGAGGCTCCAATCCCGAGGTCGAGATCGATGAGACCCTGAAGCCGGGAAAGCTTGTTGTGCTCGACATCGGTGCGAACTACAAAGGGTACGTTTCAGACATCCGCAGACATGCCTATACCGGACCCATACCCGAGGAACTGGAGAATCTTCACCGCAGGATGTGCGGCATTGTCGATGATGTGAGTTCTATTTGTATCCCCGGCAAAACGGCAAAGGAGATTTACGACTATGCAGTCAAGCTTTATGAAGAGAACGGCCTGATACCGCTCATTGTCAACGTGGGGCACACTATAGGCCTCCAGACCGAAGAGATATGGATCAGTAACACGGAGGATTTAGTCCTGGAACCCGGAATGGTGATCAACATCGAACTATACACCGACTACGAACCAACCGGTGAGGATATCGGTGACGAGGAAACTTACCTCATCACGGAGAACGGACCTGTACAGATTACATCACTGCCTCGGGGAATAAAATCTATAGAGGGGGGCATATGAAAGAACACAAGCTTGGCGTGGGAATGATCGGGCTGGGGCCGCTCACCTATGCGCACCAGCAGGGGATTGCGGATTCGGCCGACATCGCCGTGCCGGTGGCGTTTTGTGACCTTGATGAACAGCTTGCCGCCGAAAGGGCTCGGCCATTCGGTGCCAAGGTCTACACAGACTACCGAGAACTCCTCAAAGATCAAGATGTCGATGTGGTATTCATCCTGCTGCCGCACCACCTGCACTATCCTGTGGCCAAGGACGCCCTTGAGCACGGCAAGTACGTCCTCATAGAGAAGCCCCTCACCATCGTCGCCAGCGAAGGCCTGGAGCTCATCGAACTCGCACAGAACAAGCACTTGCAGTTCATTGTGGCTGAAAATACCCGCTTCATCACGGCTTACATCGAGGCCGAGAAATACCTTCGAGAAGACACGCTGGGCGACGTGTACCTCGTGCGGACGTTCATTGCCGGAAACGAGATCTATCGGATGGCTGATCCGAACAACTGGAAGGGAAGAAAAACAGGGTCCGGGGGCGGTGCAATCATTGACTCCATGCCGCACACCTTCTACCTCCTGAGATGGCTTTTCGGTGGGGTGCGGGACGTTCAGGCCTTCGCGGAGAAGCTGACGGAGGATAGCGAGGTTGAGGACAATTCGGTTATCGTTGGCCACCTGATGGGGGGCGGAATTTACACCGCACAGGTAAGCTTTGTCGTCCAGGCCCCGTGGACCGAGCGGCTGGAGATCTACGGGAGCAAGGGATCCCTGATTATCGACCAGCTATGTAATCCGCCGGCACTGTACTACTCCGGCGAAAATGATTTTAATCCCACACCGCTGGAAAACGTGCCTTTCGACGACCTCCTCTGGAAGTACACCTCGATTGTCGCGGAGTGCACATCGTTTCTTCGGAGTGTCTCACGGGGAGATGATCCCGTAATCAACCCTATGGACGCGTATTACGCCATCCTGGCCATCGAAAAATCCTATGAGTCCATGGCGCTGGGACGGCCAGTACCGGTACCAGAAATACATAACTGAAGGAGGGAGTATGGATTCTTTAATCATAGTAGCAACACCGAACATCTGCTGGATGTACCCGCAGGTAGAGTACCCGAAAACATCTGAGGCCATCGCACAAGAAGCCCGGCTTTGCATGGAAAAAGGGGCTTCAGTATATCATACACATGCAGAGGGCCGCTGGAAAGAGGTGATACACGCCGTCCGCGCCCAGTGTGATATTATCATTCAGTGCGGGATGTCCAGCCAGACCTTGGATGAGCGTATTGATGTCTTCGAAGAAAAGTCGGATATGATCTCAATTATCCTGAGCCACCATGATGAGGCCTTCGCCCAAGAGGACTTCAATATTCTGCATACTAAGGAAGAGCTGATCTCGTACGCCAGGACGTGTGGCCAGTATGGTGTGGTTCCCGAGTTCGAAGTGTGGCACACCGGGTCGATCTGGAATCTCCAATATCTGATACAAAAAGATTTGTTGAAAAAGCCCTATATTACCACGCTTTTCTTTGGATGGCCCGGTGGTTCCTGGTCGCCGCCGACTATCGAAGAGTATCTCTACCGACGTAAGCAGATGCCGGAAGGATGTGTCTGCACCGTGAGTATCATGCACGAAAACCAGATAAAGATCATGACTGCGGCTATTGTGGAAGGAGATCACATCCGGGTGGGTACCGAGGATTATCCGTTCAACCGGGCAGGTGAGTTTGCCTCAACCTGTGAGCTCGTCGAGGAAGCAGCGGATATAGCGCGAGCGGTCGGAAGGCCGATCGCAACGGTTAAGGAAGCACGAAACATGCTCGGCATTCAGAGGGAGGGAGAAGATGTCGGATAAAGACATAGCAATCGTTACCGGTGCAGCCAACGGTATCGCCGAGGCCATTTATTTCCTGGCAAGCGGGGCCGCTTCCTGTATCACCGGCACTGATCTGCTGGTGGACTGCGGTTGGGTTGCGAAATAGAATGGTGTCGATAAATAACGATACAACACATAATTTATTCGGCACGTTTGAGCGCGAGATCATCTCCGAAAAGATCGTCGCCCGGATACTTACGCTCATTAAGGAAAGACAACTCCGCCCCGGTGACCGTCTGCCGCCTGAACGGGAATTGGCACAGATGATGGGGGTCAGCAGACCCTCACTCCGCGAGGCGCTGCGAGCACTGCAGATCATGAATATTATCGAAAACCGGCAGGGCTCGGGCCACTACATCACATCCCTCGAACCAGAACGGCTGGTCGAGCATTTCGACATTGTGTTTGCACTGGACGATTCGACCTACCTCGAGCTCTTTCAGGCACGACGGATCCTTGAGACCGGTATCGCGGAACAGGCAGCGATGAATATCACCGAAGAAGAGATAGCGGAATTGGAGCGACATGTGTCAGAGGCCGAGAAACTGCTCGATGACGCGGAGGCTTTTTTGCAGGCCGATCTGGACCTCCATAATGCGATTCTCCGTACCTCGAAGAACCGGATACTTAAGTTATTCATGCGTTCCGTCAACCAGCTCAGCGTCTATAGCCGGAGGCGTACGGGGGATTTCCCGGAAATCAGACGCCAGACGATACAGGATCACCGGACTATCGTACAGGCACTGAAATCGCGCGATCCGCAGAAGGCCAGGGCAGCTATGCTGCAGCATCTGTCGCACGTGGAACATAAGCTCAGGGAGATCATCGAGCCTGAGAGGATGGAAGGAGGGTAGAACCATAACACCGTAAAATGATTGAATTCATGGTTGAAAGAATGGGAAAGATTTCTCGTTTCACTCGGAATGACAAGTTAAAAAGACTTTTTACGACTGCGTCAGTGGTTAAAGGTGAAGATGATGAAATTAAGAGATAAAGTCGCAATTATTACCGGGGCAGGGGCAGGAATTGGAGAGGCAACCGCGGTTTTGTTTGCCGAGCAAGGGGCAAAAGTATGCTGTAATTCACAGAGCGATTCCGCTAAAAAGGTTGTTGATAAGATTATAGCGGATGGCGGAGATGCCTTGTTTGTTCAGGGAGATGTTTCCTTAGAGGATGATGCAAAAAATATAGTAGGTGAAACCGTTAAAAAATACGGGAAAATAGATATTTTATATAATAATGCCGGGATTGTGGTTGGAGGTAGTATTGAGGCCTGTTCAACGGAAGACTTTGACAGATGCATGGCAGTTAATGTCAGAGGCATTTATTTGTGCTCAAAATATGCAATCCCATATTTGAAAAAAACAAAAGGCACTATTATCAATTGTTCCTCTGTGGTTGCATTGAAGGGCGTTGTGAACAGGGCTGCATATACTGCATCAAAGGGAGCGGTCTTATCAATGACAAAGGCAATGGCAATGGATCATATTAAGGATAAAATCAGAGTTAATGCGATTTGCCCTGGGACTATCGATACCCCGTCGCTTGCAGTGAGGCTCTCTCAAATGGACAATCCTGAACAAGCAAGACGTCAATTTGTTGCCAGGCAACCTATGGGGCGACTTGGTACACCGGAAGAGATTGCTCAAGGGGTACTCTTACTGGTCCTCAATGAATTCTGCACAGGCACAATCCTTCCTATAGACGGTGGGATGACGATTTAATAAAATAATTGAATAAAATAGTGAAGAGATGAAAATTCTAAGGGCAGGAATAATCGGCGGCGGGAATGCAGGAAACTGGCATGCAAATTCAATAAAGAAGGTTCCGCATATGTGTGAAGTGGCTGCAATTGCTGATTTAGACGAAAAAAGATTAAAACGTCTGTATAAAAAGCACAAACAGGCCACAATGTATTTAGATTATAAAGAGATATTAGGTCGGGACGATATTGATACAGTACACATCTGCCTGCCACACCATTTGCATAGGAAAATCACGGTTGAAGCACTCAAAGCAGGTAAACATGTTTTATGTGAAAAGCCGATTTCCAACACCCTTGAGGAAGCAGATGCAATGATTAAGGCGGCCAGTGAAAGCAGAGTTAAATTCATGATTGCTGAAAATCAAAGATTTTTACCTGCACATATCAAGATAAAAGAGATAATTGATGCCGGAACAATAGGAGAGGTTAAACTGATCAGAACATATGAAGGTGGGTCTGAGGTGGCAAGCATGTCTGATCCAGATTCATGGAAGAGTAACATTGTTGAGGCCGGCGGCGGGGCATGGATGGACAGCGGAATTCATAGGGTAGCTGTTTTACAATATTTATTCGGTGACATCGAAAGTATTTCCGGAAAGGCCCAAAGGCTTTACTCAAGGATCGATACAAAAGCGGATGATAATTGTGCATTCAGCCTGCAATTTGCAAACGGTGCCCTGTGCTCACTTGCATGCAGTTTTACGGTTGCGAGTGAATGGAACAATTCCCTGGAAGTCTATGGAACAAAGGGTACGATCTTAGAGAACCATAACTGGGGGCAGCCCATTAAACTGTTTTCTACATTGCCAGGGCATAACCAGGGCAAATGGATTACTCCAGAGGTTGAGCATAAAGTATACCCAGGATATTATCCGCTGACATTTGAGGCTGAAATAAGACATTTCTATGAGTGCATTATTAATGATACAAAACCCCTCATGACCGGGGAGGATGGCAAGAAGGCCCTTGAAATAATCCTGCTTGGATATAAGGCATCAAGGACAGGGAAAATTATGTATAGAGATAAAAAGAAGTCTAAACCAAAAGGAGGGGGAAAATGATAACTATAGATGATATGAAAAAGGCACTGGACAAATGGATTAAGGTGTTGGAGGATCCCGAAGTTGCAGAAGAATTTGAAGGATTTAACAAAACCATGCAGTTTGTATTCCCTGATATCGATTTAAAGATGCAGATGGTTTTTAAAGGATCTAAGGTGACCATTGTCGAAGGTTTTAGGGAAGATGCTGATATGGGACTGACCCTTTCCTCTGATATGTTTTTGGGTATGACTTCTGGAGAGATTGATCCAATGGATGCCTTTATGGAGGGAAAAATTAAGCCAACTGGGGATATGTCAGACCTTGAGAAACTCCAAGTATTCTTAGACGCTGACATAGATTAAAGAAAAAATACTATTTGATCTCAGGAGGGCTTTGGATATGGAAAATGTCAGACCTGGACCAATAGGTTTTTCCAAAAAAAAGGCAAGGAAAGTCTTGGATAAACATAATATTGATGTGCTTATAGCCTCAACCCCTGTAAATGTATTCTATACAACAGGAATGCCTACATTGCATGTTGCTCCGAACCCTATCCTGTATGTACTTTACAACCAGTTCCCGACAATGTCCATGGTCAGGAGGGATGGTCAGGAATGTGCATTCACATGGATTGTATATCAGAGTACAGACAAGTGGACATGGGTCGAAGATATTACCGGAACGATTTCGCCCCAGCAAACCATGCAGGAAGTATGTAATAAAATTGAAGAATGGGGAATGTCAGATAAAACAATTGGTCTTGAATCACTCATGCCCAGGTATCAATGCGATTATATAAGGGAGAGATTTCCGGGCGCAACAATCGTTGATGGGGACAGGGCATTTCTTGATATGCGGCTTACTAAGACCGAGGAGGAGATAAAACGCATAAAAAAATCAACACAGATTGCTGAAAAGGCGATTATGAATGTGATCGATGCCTCAAAACAAGGAATAACCGATAATGAATTATTGCAGATTGCCCGCAGGACAATAGTTGACGAGGGCGCGGAAGGTTGGGATCACCTGACAATGGGGATCGGGACATCTGATCCTGAAGCCCCTGGTATGGGATATACAGTCAAGACTGGGGAGATCAATCGCATAGATATCGGGGCTGTATACAAGGGCTATATCTCTGACATCAGCAGGGAGTTTGTCGTGGGAGAGCCCCCTGAAGGTGCAAAAGAACACATGGATTTGATGATTAAGGTTCAAGAATATCTTGAGGAAAATATAAAGCCAGGTGTGAATGCGGCCCAATTAAACAAGGATGTAAAAAAGTTTGCCAAGTCTTTGAAAAGACGGGGTATGGTGTTTGTTACTGTGCACAGTATTGGCCTGGAGTGTGAAGAGGCCCATATATTCAGCCCCATGCGAACCCTTGATATTGAATTTGAAGAGGGGATGGTTTTGGACCTTGAAGTCTGGAAATCATTCAAGGATTTTCATCTAGTCGGGATTGAAGACTGCTACCGGGTGACAAATTCCGGCGTGGAAAGGCTCTCAAGCCTGGATAAAAATATCTATATCCGTTGATTGATAAAAACTTAAAAGAGGTGGGATAAAAATGAGAGTAAAAGACAAGGTTGTAGTATTAACAGGCGCTGCTTCAGGAATAGGAAGGGCAACCGCAATTTTATTCGCAAAAGAAGGCGCAATTTTGTATATTTCAGATATTGATGAAGAAGGGCTAAAGCAAACCTATGATTTGATTGAGGATGGCAAGAATAAGGTCTCATTTACAAAATTAGATGTTACAAATCTTGCAGATGTTAAGAAGGCAATTGATGATATTTATGAGAAACATGGCAGGATCGATGTCTTGATTGCCAATGCAGGTGTGGTCAGAGTGGGCCAAGTTGAAGATTTCCCAGAAGAGGATTATGACCTGTTGATCAATGTAAACCTGAAAGGCACATTTTTCACATGTAAAGCTGCTGTTCCTTATTTTAAGAAGCAGAGATTTGGCACCATTATAACGCTGGCTTCTGTTGCAGCACATATCGGGCAGAATAACCATGCGAATTATTGTTCAACCAAAGCCGGAGTCCTTGGATTCACAAAGGCACTGGCCTTGGATATGGCGCCATATGGCGTGCGGGTAAACAGTGTTAGTCCGGGTGCTACTGATACGCCGATGCTCAGGAGTGATGTTACAAAAGAGGCAAAGCAGCGGGGTATATCATTTGAAGAAGTTAGAAAAGAATTCGAAGAGCAGGGCGTAATGGGGAGATGGGCAGAACCAGAAGAAATCGCAACAGGAATTCTCTTTTTGGCAACAGATGATGCTTCATATATGACAGGTGCAGATCTACGCCTGGATGGAGGATGGACTACAAGGTAATTGTATAAAGATAGTTGTCAGTTGTAAGTTGTCCGTGGTCAGTTGTATATTTGGAGTGAATCATGCTATCTGGGGTTTTTGCAATGGACAATGAACAGGCTGTTGCCCAAGGATTCGGGCAAATACCCTGTGGACTACTGACTACTAACAGTGACAGGAGAAAAACTTATGTCTCGTTACAAAAGGTTAGAGACGCTGACCATGATGAAGAAAATCGGAATTATACCAGTTTTTTTCAACAGTGATTTTGAGATTGCAAAAGATGTGATATGCGCATGCTCTGATGGCGGAGCACGGGTTGTCGAGTTTACTAACCGTGGCGACCGAGCGATCGATACATTCAAAAAACTTGAAGAATTTTGCGCAATTAGAAGGCCTGAAATCATCCTGGGTGCAGGCTCCATCGTGGACGCACCCACAGCTGCCATGTATATTGCTAATGGGGCAAACTTTATTGTATCTCCGCTACTCGACGAAGATACAGCAAGGCTCTGCAACAGCAGAAAGATTCCATACTGCCCGGGGTGCGGCTCTGCAACAGAAATTCACAAGGCTGAAATCCTTGGTGTGGAGATTTGCAAGATATTTCCCGCCGCTGAATTAGGCGGCCCTGCCTTTGTAAAGAATATTAAAGGACCGTGCCCCTGGACAGATATTATGCCCACAGGAGGGGTTTCTCCCACGAAAGAGAGTCTATCGTCCTGGTTTAATGCCGGCATCGCCTGCACAGGAATGGGTTCCAAGTTGATTACAAAAGAACTTATTGATTCAAGAGACTTCGCAGGTATTAGAAAAAAGGTGAGGGAAGTAGTTGATCTTGTAAAAGAGATTCGGGGAGAAAGTGAAAGTGGCAGTTATTGATGTAAAACCAAAATCTGATTGTAAATATGATATCATCATCCTTGGTGAGGTAATGCTCAGGCTCGACCCCGGGGACAATCGTATTCATACGACCAGAGACTTTCGAGTGTGGGAGGGTGGTGGAGAATATAATGTTGCTCGTGGGTTATCTCGCTGTTTCGGCAAGGATGCAGCGGTTGTTACTAGTATTGTGGACAATGCAGTTGGGCGTCTTCTGGAAGACCTTATCTTACAGGGCGGCGTAAATATGGAGTACGTTAAATGGGTTCCTTTTGACGGTATTGGTAGAAAGGTCCGAAATGGCCTTAACTTCACGGAAAAGGGGTTTGGCCTTCGTGCAGCTTTAGGCTGTTATGATCGGGGTCATTCTGCCGCTTCTCAGCTCAAGAAAGGAGATATTGATTGGGAAAAGATTTTTAAAAAAGACGGCATACGCTGGTTTCACTGCGGAGGTATCTTTGCCGGGCTTTCTGATACGACACCTGAGGTTGTAATAGAAGCCCTCGCTTATGCAAAGAAGTATGGAACAATTGTTTCCTACGACTTGAATTATCGCCCATCTTTGTGGAAGGATATTGGGGGCAGAGACAAGGCACAGGAGGTGAATAAGAAGATTGCACCTTATGTCGACGTGATGCTTGGAAATGAAGAAGATTTTAGTGCTGCACTGGGATTCAAGGTCGAAGGCCTGGATGAGGAATGTTCCAGGTTAGATCCGTCCAATTTCAAGAAGATGATTAAACAGGCTGTCAAAGAATTTCCGAATTTTAAGGTTGTTGCTACAACATTACGGAACGCAAAGACAGCATCTGTCAATGACTGGGGAGCCATCATCTATGCCGATGGAAAGTTTGCGGAAGCCACCATGCGTGAGAATCTGGAGATCTATGACCGCATAGGCGGCGGTGACAGCTTTGCTTCTGGCCTTATTTACGGACTTATGGAAGGCAAAACCGCAGCCGAGGCTGTCAACTATGGTGCAGCGCATGGTGCGCTCGCCATGACTACACCGGGGGATACTACCACAGCAAGTTTGAATGAGGTTGAAAGGGTAATGAAAGGGGGCACTGCCAGGGTGGACAGATAGCATTATCCAGTTATTAACGATTTAAAAGATGGAATGTGTTTTTTTGGCCTTTGGGCATTGAGAACCCAACCCACAATTTGGATTCTCCTATAAACTTTTATGAATGCTTCGCGCTCACAACAAAGGATGAAAATGAACGTATCACAAAGTAGGGCATATTCCCCCTACACGGGCCGATGAGGGCATCGGCCCCTGCAGACTGCCTACCCGAAAGTATTTTCATATAAACTGGATGCTGGGGGGAATAAAAATGTCAAAAGCTAAGACGACTGGTGCTGCATTGCTCATTGGAGCAGTGATGATATTAGTCTTTTACACGATCTGGATTTGGGGTAATTATGTCCATGTTCAAATTGACACAGCAGATAATGTTGGCGATGGATCTGTTTTGAATTGGTTAGCATGGATCCCAGATCTTGGTATTCCTTGGGAATTAGCAGTTATCATTCCTTTGTGGCTTGTTACAGTCTTTGTATTGGCCATCGTCATCTGGATAGGCTGTAGTATGCTTATAACTCCCCCGCCTGTTCCACTTGAAGATCTTGAAAGAGAATTAGAAGCCGCGGAAGAAGAAGGAAAATTCGAGTAAAAGTTATTTCAAGACATCTTTCTTGGCGAATTTATGTGTGTCTTGAGAATGGTCGTCAAATGATCTGTTTTCAAAGGTATTGCAAGCCGCAGTATATATTAAATGCAAGACCTGAGATAATGGCAGGTTGATTAGGGCAAATATTAAAAATGGCAAAAATAATATTTTTTCAACCACACCCTGATGACTTAGAACTTTTTTGCGGGCATATTATGCATTACCTTGCTAAGAAAAGCAAAAAAAAGCACATTTTAAAGATAGCGTCTTTAACAAAAGGCGAATTCGGGCTTCCAGGCCCTGAATATGATAAATTTAAGGGGGAGCTTCTTGCAAGGGTTAGAACCCATGAGTTATTTGCCGCCCAAAGCATGCATGAAATCCCCCCGGAAAACATCACTTTTTTTAATTACATAGACGGTTTTGTCCCATTTAATAGAGAAATAATTAATAAAGTTACGGGTTATCTTAGGATTGAGAGTCCTGATGTAATCTTTGCCCCCGAGCCCATCTATACAGGTTACTATCATATGGACCACATTAATTGTGGGCGGGTTGTTTATTACATAATACATAAAGGTCTAATCGAAGATTTCACCCCCAATCTCTTTTTCTATACCTCATTATGCCCGAACTACTTCTTTGGTTTTGATGAAAAAGAGTTTGACTTAACCTATCAATTATTAGCTTGTCATAAAACACAAAACTGGTTTTTCAATAATCTTAAAATGATTTTAAAACCACAGATGAGGTATTATGGGACAAAGATACATGGTTGGAAGTATGCTGAAGCCTTTCGGCGTGTTTACTTTACCAAGAAAAATTTAGAAAAGAACAAACCTTCATTTGTTCCGAGAGTATTTAGTCATTTTTTTTCTTCGCTTCCATGGTACAAAGCTAAGTATCCCGCTCACCTCTTGGAAAAGGTTAAGGTAATGGAAAGAGCAAGAAAAAATGTGAGTTTATAAAGATAAGATTAAGATCAACCAACTGGTTGGTTTTTAATCTGACAGAAACAGGCTTGATATAGTACAAAAAATAATATAGCGTCTATAAATTAAAAATAGAAAGGAGAAACTTTCATGTCTGTTAGTTCACCAAAGGAATTCATGGAAACGGTTCTTCCGGACAAGCTCTCAGATCCGGAAAAGCTAAAAGGCCTGGATTTGGATATGCAGTTTGATATAAGTGGGGATAGTGGAGGCCTCTGGGTACTCGAGATCAAGGGTCAGAAAGCCACTGTAAGAGAAGGCACAGTGGAGAAGCCCAATATTACATTAAAGATGAAAGACAAAGACTATGTTAAGTTAATAAACGGAGATCTCTCAGGGCAAAAGGCCTTTATGAGCGGCAAGCTCAAATTCAAGGGAGATATGAATCTGGGGATGAAGCTTCAGAACCTGGGAATTATTTGATATAGAGATTATAGTACGCTGTATACTAATTTGTAATGGCCACTCCATGGTGGAAATGTAGATGAAAATTGCAACCATAGGCGGGGGTTCAACCTATACTCCGGAATTGGCTCAGGGATTTATTGAAAGGCATCAGCGATTGGGGATTCGTGAATGGTGGCTGATGGATATTGATGCTAAGCGGTTAGAGATCGTTGGTGGATTTGTGAAGCGGATGGTAGGGGCAGCGGGCAATCCATTTAAGGTATACCTCACAACCGATCGGCGGGCTGCAATGAAGGGTGCTGATTTCATTGTTACACAGATTCGAGTTGGCGGGATGAATGCCCGGCGAGAGGATGAATACCTGGGCCAACGCTGGGGATTGGTCGGGCAAGAGACCACAGGCATTGGCGGCATGGCTAATGGCTTGCGCACCGTGCCTGTCATTCTCTCTATAGCCGAGGATATGTGTGAATTCTGCCCTGATGCATGGCTGGTCAACTTCACTAATCCATCAGGCCTGGTTGTCGAGGCCCTTAAGCGTTATGCGCCTAAGGTTCACTCTGTGGGTTTGTGCAATGGACCTATTGGTTATCAGATGACATTCGCAAATAAGCTCGGACTCAGTAGCCCCTTTGATGTACACCTTGATTATTTGGGGCTGAATCATCTTGCCTGGATTCAGGGGGCACGCATCGGAAGCCAGGACATCTGGCCACAGATCCTAAAGGAAGAGGGGGTCTCTATCTCTGCAGATATTATGAAACGCCTTGGGGTAATCTGTAACTATTATTTGCAGTATTATTATAATACGCAAAGTGTATTAAAGGGGCAGGTAGAAAATCAAACCTCCCGTGCAGAGCAGGTAATGAAAATCGAGAAAAGACTGCTGGAACAATATGCAGATCCAACCCTGAATACCGTGCCGCCGGAATTGATGGAACGTGGCGGGGCTTATTATTCTACTGCCTGTGTGCATCTTATCGAGGCTATTATACTGGATCTGGGTCAGGAGCATATTGTCAACACACGCCAGGGCGATGCTGTACCAGGGATTCCGCCAGAGTGGGTAATGGAATTACCCTGCAGGGTAAACAGAGATGGAATTCATCCGCTGCCCACAGAGCCGCTTCCACTCTTTGCCGATGGGTTGTTGCGCGTTGTCAAGGCGTATGAGTTACTCACTGTTCAGGCGGCCTACACAGGTGATCGCATCGCTGCATTAAAGGCGCTGATCGTTCACCCTTTAGGCCCTGATGTAGATCAAGCACTGGATGTGCTGGACGATATGCTGAAAACCCACCAGGCTTATCTCCCTAATTTTTTTGAAAATCAGTGAATGGAGAATTTTGCTCAGGTGAGGCGCAGGAAAGTCATGAGAAGATAGAGGGATGTTTGATTATGGTTGTTTTAGGGATTGATGCTGGTGCAAGCAAGACACATGCTGTTCTGGCCACAGAGGAAGGCAATGTGGTCGGTGTGGGTCGTGCAGGCAGCGCCAACTGGGAAGTTGTGGGATTAGATGGTGCCAAGGATGCGCTGCAGGTGGCCATCAACCAGACAATAGATGCAGCCGGTATTACTGCAGGTGATATAGTGGCTGCAGGATATGGCCTGGCAGGTCTGGACTGGCCCAGCGACGAGGAACGGCTAAGACATGTGATTGATGCCCTCGGTATAGATAGTCCTTATTTGATAGTTAACGATGCCTTTTTGCCATTGCGGGCAGGTACTGTAGGTGGAGTTGGCCTGGCAGCTATTGCTGGTTCTGGAGCTACTGTTGTTGGGAGAAACAGTGCCGGAAAGACAGAGCGCAGTTTTGGAGCAGGATATCCATTTACAGACTGGGGTGGGGCTGGTGACATTAGCATGGCGGCTGTACATGCTGTGGCTCGATCATATATGGATATGGGGCCTGATACGGTGTTAACAGAACGGTTGCTGGCAATGACGGGCTGTACGGACTTAGCCGAGATGCTGGAAAGGATAATGCGTTGGCAGGTTGTAGTCAGCGGCGAGTTTGCTCTACAGGTGTTTCAGGCAGCCCATGAGGGAGATGCTGTGGCTAAGTCAATTGTCCGGCGTGTGGGTGAGACAATTGGAGCCAATGCTATAACAGTGGCCCGCCGTCTGGAGATGCTTGAAACTACTTTTGATCTGGTTACCGCAGGCGGTGTGTTCTCAAGCCAGAGCGATTTATTAAACAAGGGCCTGTTGGAGACTGTACGAGACAAGGCGCCTAAGGCTAATCTGATTTACTGGCAATCACCGCCTGTTGTAGGTGCATTACTACTCGCCCTGGACTTGCTGAACCTCAAGAGCTTGCCGGATACTGAGCTTCTGGCAGCACGGGTTGAGGAATCCTTGGCAACATCAAAGAGCTGATTTATATTTGAAATAGCTTATTGGAATTTTATTGAACATGTTAAACAAAGGAAAATCATTCAACGACATAGATGATCCTCTGATTATTGCAGATTTATATTCTGAAACAATTGGCGGCGGAACAAATGCAGTTACAGGTTTGGGAAATGGCAAATTGACGGTGGGCATCAGCCCATGGGCCGAACTTGTCTATTTCCGCTGGCCAACACCTTCTTTTTATGATCATCTACGTTATGTAACAATTTCAAGAGGGTTGTTGTTTAGCTTCTTACCTAAGGATGTTCGTTATGGCATTGATGCCCCATGTTTGGATTGGCAAAAATATGGCCGGCCTTATGAAAAATATCAGGGTTTAGGTGCAAAAGCAGGCATATATTTAAAATCCAAGGATCTGTTTTGGATGGATGATCCTGTATGGAATAGTTCACGTCGCTATGATCCTGAATGGTCTCAGATTTTGCTTACTGAATTAAAGAGTAACGAAAACAACAGGTCTCATCCAATATCCATCAAGGTCAGACAGTGGATCATGCCAGATACAGACCTGTTAATTCAGGATTTTGAAATCAGCCCTCATGAGACAGAGGCTTTTTTCTATCACGCGACCCTTGCGCCCTGGCAAGAAATCGAAAGCGGATTTTCAAGTAAAGATTCTAAAAAGGCCGGTTTTGCTTCACTCTATTGCCCGGATGAAGAAATCATATTCTGGTTTAGTCCTGTAAGACGTGATCCTCAAAGACTTTTAAACAGAATAAGTGAAAAGATTACTCCTGCATTATTAGATAAAATTTACCCTGAAGGCGGAGTTTTTATTGCACTTGGTTCCGTTCAGAAGATTGACCAGATTCAAATTGGAGCGGATCGTGCTGGCCGAAAGGTAAATAAAAAGGCGCCTCTTAATGCAAAAGAAGATGCAATGGATGGAATTCTGGAAGGAAATGATTATTATATTGGATTTACTGATGCAGGAATCAGAATAGATATCGAAAAATCGAATTATTATGCTAATGTTTTAACTTCTATCGCTGGTTCTGCAAAAGAAGCTGCAAGTATCATAGCTCAAGCAAGGGAGTCCGGGGTTGAAAATTTAGAACAACGTGCAAAAGCTTTTTGGAAACCAATTGCAAATAATATTTTTATCCCGGAAAATTCTTCCAAAATCGAAAAAGATGTGGCCTGTCGATCAATTCTCAATTTATTGATGGGGCGGGATAAAAAGTCTGGAGCATTTGTAGCATCCCCATCACGACAACCCCGTTATTGCTATGACTGGCCGCGTGATGGTGCATTCTATGATATGGCCTTAGATCTTGCAGGCTTATCTGACCTTGTTGATGCTCATTTGGAATTCTATCGTCGGACACAACGCAAATCAATAATTAGCTTTAGTCCAACTTGGATTGTGAGTTTTAGATTCCCATTTTATTTTTCTAAAGGACACTGGTTTTCCAACATGAATACAGACGGATCCCCCGGCTTTTTTAAGGTAATTCCTATAGAGATCGATGAGACCTCATTATTGGTGTGGGACATCTGGCGTCATGCTCAATATGTTGCTGAAAGTAAAAAAGATCTTTATAAACAAACATATCAAGATGCTTTGATGTTAGCAACTGATGCAATTTTACGATTTGTCGATCTCAAAAGAGGGTGGACAAAAAAGGTTATGGAAGATGATAATCATATTCCTAAAGCAACATTACATGGTGCCAGCGCAGTGCTTACAGCTCTGGCCAGTGCAGTAGATCTGGGAAAGCAATGGGGAATAAATAGCGATAAGGTTTCGAGATGGCAAGAAGCAGCAATAGTATTACGAGAAGGGATGTTAAAACAGATTAAAGATCCAAAGACTCTTGATGCTGCTGGATGGCGAGGAATACAATGGAGTTTATTTCCTGCACCATTATTTGAAGATTATTCACATTCAAGTTCCAAAGAAATAATTAAAAAACTTGCTAAAGATATGGAAGAAAAAGTTAGCAAACAACGTGGAGGATTCGCTTATCTAGGTGAACAATTTTTTATTTTTACACTGAGCACACAAAAGATGCCAGAATATCAAGATTTAAAAGAAAGGGTATTAAAAGTATTAACAGTAGAAGCTCCTGTTGAAGGTGTGGATTGTTATGGCGAAGTCGTGTTATGGAAAAAAATAAAAGGACAATCTAAATTCATCACCCAAAATCGTACCAGTATGCCTCATCTATGGAGTGGAATTACTGTTTATCTATCAATTATAGCAATGTACCATCCAGAGCTTATAGATCCTTTACGTCCATCGATACCAAAAATATAGTTACCTGATTGAAGATCTACAACTTTCTATATATTCCCCCCATGTGAGTAAAATTATTATAACACAGAAGTAATAAGACCGTGTAAAACCAAGTTGCGTTCAATCAAGTACTTTCTAAAACTGTTCCGCCATAGGCAGGCTTTTTATAATGACTTGATTGCAACTTGGTATAACAAGAGAAAAGTAATTCTAATACAATCCCTCCAGGTGCTCCTCCATACTAAGATTTTTGCTATTTGATGCCTGCAGCAGAGATAAAGCAGGTATCGTCGCCCATAAGTGCACTGGGATCTATGCTGTCAAGAGCCAGGCTCATAAAACAGTTACCCATGCCGTCTAATTCAACCTTACCAAGTGCCGCACCTTGCCTGGGAGTTAACCCCATGTCAGATAGAGGGATTGAGATAGTCATTACACCGCCTTGTCCACCTGCTAGACCGCTGAATATGAGCGGTACAAATCTGCTATGGTCGAACATATCCAGACCCAGATCATCTTTCATAACATGGATATGGCAGAGATCAGCTAGAGGCTCCACTGCGATATCAAGGAAGGCCTCTCCATTTTCTTCATGAAAATCGATAGTGAATTCCAGGCTCAGATCCATGGATAACTCTGCCCTGGGGGTGCCTGCCTCGATGAATTCAAGACGGACATCGTTTACAGCAACCCTTATGACAGGTAGGCCTGTCTCGTCGTTCAAGGATTTCATATCAATTGCAATACCCCCCGGGTTAATTGTCATGGAAATATCCAGGGAGTTATTTGGATCTTCAGGTCCGACCATGGGTATCAGATCTTGCATATCCTTTAGCATGAGACTAAAATGATCAGGCTGCACCATTTCACTGAGCACCTGGTTGAGATTGTACTGGGAGAGCGCAACACCAACATCTGTTATACTAGATTTTATCTTATTCAAATCCATCATAGTATTTGTATTATCAATCTCAACTTCCGGCCAGATGAAGTTGCCTTCTTCATCCGTTTCAACATTATCACTGTGATCCACATACAGGCTTCCGCCAATTACTGCAAAATCCGCGTCAGTGTTCTTGGGCAGACCGAAGATGTTGAGAAACAGTATCGAATCCATTTCAAGATCTTCTAGCAGGCCTGCTATAGGATCATCACTATCAGTATCATCTGTTCCAACAAAGCTGCTCAGCATATCCTCAAGGGGAAAGGCCACGGGCATTATGGGAATCTCATCAAGATTAAGTATGTTGATAAGTGGGTTGCCAAATACCTTAAGGAAGATATCAGCAATAGCACTGAAGAAGGTTTCTAAAATGTTATCAGGATTGCCACCAGCAAGATCCTCAATTCCAATGGTCAATGCCCTTGTTTTCTCTCCATTTTCGTCTGTATAGGTATCATTGAGAGCCAGATCAAAACTGACGATCCCTAGATCCAGGTGAAAAACCCCGTTTTTGCCCCCGCTGGTGTTATCAGCAGGCTTTAATTCTTTAATCTTTACACCAGGAAGCTGCTCGGCAATCAACGGTGTCATGGCATCCTTGAGGCTAACAAGGATATTCTCGCTCAACGTGATACCAAGGCCTTGTTTTACCAGCTTGCTTGATCCCGGTCTGAGTTCTTCGTCTGTGATCACCACGAACTTCTCCTTTGAAGAGACCCTGTCGGGATATATTACCTGAATCAGCATGGGATGCGTCAGATATATATCGGAAGAAAGAAATTCAAAATCGCACACATAGTAGCCGCTTTTCTCATCAAGAAAGGCCTCCACCTGGTAGTCCCAGCCACCATCGCTTGCGAATACCCGCTGATCCATTGGGACTCCATCAACAATCCTGGGAGTTACCGTTATACCTAAGGTATGGGTGCCTGGTTCCACATAATCACCGTTTGATACCTTCTCAAAGGAACCTGACTCTTCTTCACTTGCTCCCTCTTTCCACAAAAAGAGCTCTATGGTTTGGACGTCACAATAACTGACGCCAGTGACCGCCTCACCAGGTTCGTATAATGTATCAATTACTGCCAGGTCTTCTTCATGATCGCTTCCACAACCTATAGATATGCATGCTATCAAGAGTGCTGATGATACGAGGACTGATCTTAAAAATTTTATCATACTCTTCTCCTCCTCTCTTCTATTACACAAATTATGATAAATGAATTACATAATACAGAACAATGTTTGCTGATAAATGCTGTCAAATGCAAAATAACATTTCGAAATTTACCTTTTATTTGTGTTTGTCTATTACCACTGATTATTCGATTTTGCAACATTTTTGGTATACTCTCCTTATTGCCGGGGTGGCCCTCTATCCGCATCCGGCAGCCACTAGCTTTCCGTCTCTCTATTTCTCGGGAGTTGGCTTTATCATGGATTCTCCGTTTAAGTTTATATCTATATGGTATGCAAAATTCATGCAAAAACAACCAGTTGGGTTAGCTGCTTTAAATTTCAATAGTTACATCAACTGCAAGTAGAAATAGCTCAAAAAATATTGTAAAAAATTATCATATTATGTGAATTAATTTTCCACTTAGAGGATGTTTGGGGTCAGGTCTTCATTCTTCACTTAACAACCCCTGCTCAATATCTGCAATAGTCTTTTCTAAACTGCTGTCTTCTGCCATCTCCCTCTTTGCTCTCAATCTTGCCTGACTCACAGCAGTATATCCTATCCCAAAATATCCACCGATCTCCTCATTAGTCATATCCGTGTGCCTTCTTAAAAGATAAAGACAGATCTTTCTTGTCAGATTTTCACGCCT